>JBATLM010000142.1:0-20205 GCA_049289315.1 Cyclobacteriaceae bacterium | reverse complement strand
CACATGACCATAAAGCGACCGCAAAAAGCAGTACTGCAAGTGTGTTGATTAAATAAGAACGGCCAACCATGCTTAAAATTTGAAGATTCAAACTACCCTAAAAAATCAGTTAACTGAAGTGGAATTTGTTTGAACGGATACCGATTATACCCTTAGTGGGCATTTTTACCTATAGGGGTTCAAAAATATGTATTATTTTTTCTTTGGCTTATTAGGGCCTTCATTTTTTTTGAATCGTTGTTTGCTTGAGCGATTTCTTTTTGACCGGCTTTGACTTCTTCTTTTGAGGAGGTAGCGCATCTACAAACTCAACCCCCATTTGTATCCAATAGGTGAGGTCTTTTTCTTTTTTAAACCCGTCAGGGGCTACAAAAACAAACCCTTTTAATGGACGGCCTGTAAAATCCATTTCCCTTCCATATGGATGGGATAGCGCTTCCTCATACCGGCTTTCAATTACCCTTACCATCAAATCGTCTTTTACGATTCCACAGCACATTTTGGTTTTGTACATAAAGCACAATCCACCCATCATTTTCTTTTCTTCTACCTTTTTCATGACCGCCATTTTTTCACGGACACGGTCGGCTAATTTTTCGTTATAGGCCATAAATTACAATTTTGCTTTGTCCAATTTTAAAATTGTTTGTAGCAACACACTGGCACCGTTGGCCATATCTTGAGGCGAAGTATATTCCTTGGGCGAATGGCTGATGCCGTCTTTGCTGGGGACAAAGATCATCCCTGTAGGGGCGATGCGAGCCATGTCTTGCGTATCATGACCAGCTCCGCTAGGCATGTACTTGTGGGTTAATCCTAATTCCTTGGCTGAGCCAGCGATTAAATCTTGAATACGTTTATCAGTAACGGCTGGCATTCCTTCCATGAGTGTACTGTAGCTGATTGACACGCCTGTCTCTTCCTCGATTTTAGTGGCAGCAGCTTTAATTTTTTCATAAAGAGAAATCATTTTTGCATAGTCAAGATCCCTGATTTCTAATGTCATTTCTACTTTACCAGGAATTACGTTGGGCGCACCGGGCTCTGCCTTTATTTTACCATTTGTGGCTACCTGCCTTCCTGGGATTGATCTTGCAATGCTGTTGGTCTCTAAAACGAATTTGGCTGCAGCGAGCATAGCATCTTGTCGCTGATCCATAGGCGTGGTCCCAGCATGGTTGGCTTTTCCTTGAAAAGTGACTATCCATTCTTTGATTCCCACAATTCCTTCGACAACACCAATATTAATTCCTTCCTGATCCAGAAAGCCACCTTGCTCTATGTGCAGTTCAAGAAAAGCCTTGAAGTCACCTTTTTTTCTTGCCGCTTCTTTATAGCGGGTAGGGTCACCACCAATATCAATCATTCCTTGGCGCATGGTTTTGCCGCTGCTGCTTACTATTGATAATTCTTCTTCAGTCAGAATGCCGCTGATGGCTTCGCTTCCCACTAGTCCGCCTTCTTCATTCTGAAAAATGAAAACTTCAAGCGGATGCTCGGTAACAATATTGTTTTCCTTCATGAGTTCAATACACTCTATGGCGCCCAGTGAACCTACATCTCCATCATAGTTTCCGCCTCCGGGCACACTATCGATATGGGAGCCAAAGGCAATAGAAGGGAGGTTGTTGTTTTTACCCTTTCGTTTTCCAATAATATTACCTGCTTTATCAATGCTCACTTCTAGTCCGGCACCCTTCATTAAATCGATCACATATTTTCTTCCGGCAATATCGGCATCGCTGTAGGCTACACGGCTTACACCTCCTTCGGGGTTGGCTCCGAATTGAGATAGTGCTTTTATTCTTTCCTCCATTCTGTCTGCATTGGCTTTAATTGTGCTTTGCGCAAAAGAGGGAGAAGATAAAACAGCGATGAGTGCGATGGTAACAAGTGATTTCATGTGCTATGGTTTTTCTTTTGTAAGTTGATCAGCAATTTTCTTTTCTAAACGCTGAGCATCAATATTTCCGGGATCCAATTTTAAAGCTGCCTGAACATACTTTTTGGCCTTTTCGAATTTACCCATTTTAAAATAGATATCGCTGTAAACGACATGTGGTTTGGGCGATTGTTTGTCCTTGATTTGCTTCGCTAATACAGCAGCTTTATCAAGCGCATTTTCAAAATTTCCGGCCTCTGCTTCCATATTTGCTGCATAGCCAAGTAAAAATGGCTCCTGCTGTTGCTCTTTTGAAGCCAGGCTATAGAGAGAGTCCAGCGCGCGCTGTGGACCATGGTTGCGATGCAACACCTCGATGTATTCTGCTTTGTAATAAATTTCATCAGGATATCGATGAACTAGAGTATTCAAATTTTCTTCACCCGATGCAAAAGCTTTTTCTAACTGAACTTTTGCTGCCTCCGGATCAGCTTCGCGCAGGTTAGTAAGCTTTACCAATTCAATATAATTATCCAATAGAAGCCTTTCGTCTCCACTGAGTTCAGTTTTTCTGTTTTCTAATGTTCGCTCAATGTCTTGTCTTTCGCTCAAGTCACCTGTTATTCTACCCAAGAGGCTTAAGCCAATTAAAAAATCACTATCAAAGGACATCATTTTGCGATAAGCTACTTCCGAAGCTGTGTAATTTCCTACATCCATTACCTGACGCCATCCTTCATAATAATAATAAGTGGCGGAGTCGGAGGAGGTAGATAATTTTAAATGTTGAGAAATCGCTGAGTTGAAAAAACCAACTGAAAGAAACAATAGAACTGTTGTTTTAGGAAAATTCATTTGTAGTAAATGAGGTTTAGCATAGAGCACTACAATTTAGTTGAACTAAAACAAAAACGGCCCTGAATTTCAGAGCCGTTTTGAGATAAGAGATATTGAGCCTACATCTTGGGCCCCAGTTTCAAGTCAGGAGTAATGATAGTACTGAATCTGTTTTTAAGCTCTTCGTACCGATCATAGGCATCCTTTCCGGGTCTTTGGTCAGCTTGATTGAGCATGTACCTTAGATACCGAAGCTGATCAATCAACATAGGGGTCATGTAAATTCCATCGGCTGTTACCAGTTGTTCTTCAATTTGCGCTAGGCGTTTATCTTCCTGGGTGTACTGCTTTACCCTTTTTCCAGCTTTTATCAATTTTGTTAACTCTTTTCTTCTGGCTTTAATGTCTTCTGCCATTCTTTTACTGGAATCTTCCAATGCGATTACTTGCATGGAAAGATTTTCCTGTGAGCGAAGATCTTCTAAACCAGTTTTAGTCAAATCCAGTTTAGGATCAACTTTTACTTCAAAAGATTGAGTTTGAGTAACGCCATCAACAGTAAGCCTTGCCTGATAAACACCTGGACGCACCATTGGGCCACCTCGCAGACTCCTTGCGGGGTCTTTGTCCCATGGGCCTTCATGATATAAATCCCAGCGGAAACGATGTGTTCCTTCTTCTTTGCTTAAATCGCCTTTAGATTTTTTTGTTTCAAAACCTGTGGCCATATCTACGCCCACTTTGGTGGTGTCTTTTGGTGGAGCCTCACTGGTGAACGTCCTTACTACTCTATTATCAGGATTTAGAATTTCTAGTTTGATCTCCTGTGTTGGTTTGGTTTTCAATGTATAATCAATGGTAACACCAGCGTCAGGATAGTAGGGGGTATCACTTTTTTTGGTGCCGCGATGTCTTAACCGTAGCGCATCTTCTGGCTGGTACAGGTAGGCAGTTTTACTTTCCTTTGCTTTCGTCAATTCATGAATAGGCGAGATGTTGTCCATCACCCAAAACGAGCGACCCATCGTAGAAAGAATTAGGTCTTTTCTGAAAACCTTAATATCGGTGATAGGGGTTACAGGTAAGTTTTGCTGAAACGATTGCCAGGTTGCTCCATCATTAAATGAAATAAACAGTCCGTATTCAGTTCCTGCATAAAGCAAACCTTCTTGATCCGGGTCTTCACGGACAGTCCTCGTGGGAAACCCTTCAGGAATCCCGTTTGATCCTGTAGTAAGCAATGTCCAGCTCTTGCCATAGTCTGCTGTTTTATAAATGTACGGCATCCAGTCGCCTACCTGATAGCGTAAAATGGCTGCATAAGCTTTTCCTTCTGCATGAGGAGATGGTTCGATACAATCCACGCGGCCACCTGGAGGTAGATTTTTTGGAGTGACATTTTCCCAGTTCTTTCCACCGTCTTTTGTTACGTGTATAGGTCCGTCATTCGCACCTACCCAAAGCAGACCCTCTTTTAATTTAGATTCATTGATTTCATAAAGGGTGCTGTAGTATTCTTCGCCTGTTACATCCCTAGTGATAGGTGATCCAGAGATCACTTGCTTACCAGGCTCATTGGCCGTCAAATCACCGGATATGGTCTCCCATGTAACGCCATCGTCTGTAGTCTTGTGCAAAAATTGAGATCCATGGTATACCACATCAGGATTGTGAGAAGACACATAGATAGGTGACACGCGCTGAAAGCGGTATTTCAAATCTTTAGGATTGTGACCATAAATATTCATTGCGCCTACATGATATTGGCGCTCTTGACCGGAGCGCTTATCATAGACTCCGAAGTTTCCTTTGCAGTTGGAGTAAACAATATTTGGATTGCCTGGCTTTGGAACGGCAGGGCCAGTTTCGCAACCACCTACGGCCATCCAAAAAGCACGCGCTCCGCCTGGGGCATCATAAGGTGGAAGGGAAGGCACAGCAATGGTGCTGTTATCCTGCTGACCAGCATAGAGCCAGTAAGGGTACTGATCGTCTACTTCTACCTGATACAATTCAGCCGTTGGTTGGTTTTCCTGAGTCGACCATGACTTGCCACCATTGAATGTAATGTTGGCACCACCGTCATTGGATTGAATGAATTGCGATGTGTCTGAAGGATTGATCCACATGTCGTGGTTATCTCCATGTGGCGGCTCTACTTCGCCCCAGGTTTTACCTGCATCAATAGATTTGTGAAAATTAGTAGCCAGTACATAAATAACATCAGCATTCAACGGATTGGCATCTATGTTACAATAGTAGAAGGGCCTGTCAGTCAGCTGCTTTTTATTGTTGACCAATCGGAATGATTCTCCCTGATCATTAGAACGGTAAACTCCACGTTCTTCTTTTGGAGCCTCGATCAAGGCATAGAGCCGGTTAGGATCGGCAGGGGAAACCGCAAAATCTATTTTTCCGATTAACCCTTGAGGTAATCCTTTAGTGACTTTTTTCCAGTTGTCCCCACCATCAACAGACTTATAGATACCTCCAATTTTATTGGCACCACTAATGATAGTCCATGGCTTGCGTTCGTTGCGCCACATCGCAGCGTAAATAATGTTAGGATTATTGGGAGCAATTTCAATATCTACCGCACCTACGCTATCAGAAACGTAAAGTATGTTTTCCCAACTCTTGCCACCATCTTTTGTTCTATATACACCTCTTTCTTTATTGGGATTAAAGGGTTGGCCTTGTGCGGCAACATATACCAGATTAGGATTGGTAGGGTGAACTTCCACCGAGCCAATTTGCCCTGCCTTATCCAGGCCAATATGTGTCCAGGTTTTTCCAGCATTTTCGGATTTATACATCCCATCCCCAACGATGATGTTGGAACGGATGCCATCTGACCCTGTGCCTACATATATAATTTTGGGATCCTCCTGATATACTTTGATGGTACCAATAGAAGGAGATTTAAAAAACCCATCAGAAATATTGAACCAATTGGTACCATAATCATCCGTTTTCCACACACCACCACCGGTGGTGCCCATGTAAAAAGTACCGGGTTGCTTTTCGGCACCTTGCACGGTAGTAGACCTGCCACCGCGGGTAGGACCCACGTTGCGAAAGGTTAAGGCTTTGAAAAAAGTGGAGTCAGCAGAAGATGTCTGTGCATCAACCTGCGTAATGCCGGATGTGCAAAGCAGCAGAATAAGAAACCTAAAGATTTTGGATGTCATATTAGTGGGTTAGAATTTGAGTCTATTCAGTCTTATATAAAAATGCTTTATTTGGAGGGATACTCCAATAAAGATTTGCTGAACGGTGAGGGTTTGTTTACTGAGTCTTTGTTTACGATAACAAAAAAAGAAAAATCAACGGAAATATTATTCCTATCAATGCCAGCTTAAAACCTCTGCTCCTGAAGCTATTTTTGCCTTTTTCGATGAACATGCCCGTAAAGGCAATTATCAACATACCAACTCCAAAAATATCTGAGTAATAAATCCACCAATTGCTAGTATCCTGATGAAGTTGCGTCATTTGCCCGAGTAGTGGAATAGTACGATAAGTAACAATGCTACCACTTCCGTTTGTGAGGTTAATTTTCACATCGTTGTTGGCATAAGAAATGGTCAACTCGGTTTCAGAAGTTTGATAACGCCTGAGTTCATCATCAATTTTTTGTTCACTGGTTAGGTTGGCAATAAATCCATCCGTGACCTGTTCTTTGGTAAAGGGCGTGATAATGATTTCCCTTGTGTCGTGTGTATACTTTCTTGGGTTGAGTGTTCTCCTGTGGTTGAGAAATATACCGGAGAATGAAAAAGCGATAATTAGGCCGACATAAAAGTAGGCTATGTCTCTGTGGGTGTTGCGTGCGGTTAGTTTCATGTGCTCTTTTGGAACTGTGTGCGAAGGTAAAAACTTTTTCGCTGTTAGATATTTTTAACGAGGATTAGTCCTTTAGCTCCTAGTGCCGTTTGGCCGTTTTCTTTTAGTATTCGGCCTCTAAGGTCAACCAGCCGCCCTCCTAATTTTAAATTCTCAGTAACATTAACCACCAACATCTCAATTTTGATCTTTTCTGAAGCATGGATTGCTTTTCGAAATCGAAACGAAAACTCCAATCCCACCATAGGTCCGTACTCACTAAACTTAGTAGCTGTTGCACCTAATAGAAGAGAGGTGGCTTGAGCCCCGCTTGTGATTAATCCTTTATAAGGAGTTTGTTGGGCATATACTTCATCATGATGCAAAGGATTAAGATCCCCGGCATCTTTGGCAAAACGCTTAACCATCGAGGGGTTTAACTTTTTGAAGTTATGAAACCTTAAACCAGGCTGAACCATATTACATTATTTAATAATGAACCACACCTTATCAATCAACCCTTCACTTATGTGGTAGATGGCTGTCGCTTCAACTTCTTTACTTCCAATACCAATTACTTTCTCCTGGTCGATAATGTAATCCCCCATCACACTCCTGCTAACTACTTCTGCATATAAATTGGGGCTTTCAAATCGTGTAGTATAACGTTCTCGCATTTGATCAAGGCCTTCCAACACTAACTCGTTAGGAAAATTATATAACTTAACATCTTTACTGTACACAGACAGGAAGCCTTCAAGGTCATGGGCGTTGTAGGCTACCAACTGACGCTGAGCTAAATCTTCGGGGGTGGGTGAAAGTAATTCTTTTGGATCGAACACTACTCCATCTTTAATTACCGTTGAGATGAAAGCATAGTTGGTTACGTTTTCAAGTGGGTTTTTGTCTAGTATTACAATGTCAGCCCATTTGCCCGAAGAGATTGAGCCTAACTCTTTTTCTTTACCCATTAGTTTGGCGCCATTCAATGTAGAATTAATCAAAATCTCAGTGGGAGATAATCCAGCTTCCTGCATAATGGCCAATTCCTGATGCATGGAGGAGGCATGTAAAGTCCCGATATTTCCAGCATCAGTACCAGTGGCAATAGTTACCCCAGCCTCCTGCAATTTTTTCAGATTCTTTTTTGCAACGTTAACCCTTTGCGTTGCCGACTCGACAGCAGAATTTGGGTCTGTCATGATGGACTGAACTCTATCTGGCAACTCATCTTTACCAATTTTTCGAAGATCGAAAAGGGACCCCATAAAATAAGGATCAGCGATTTCAAAATCTGCTGGAGTAAAATCAAATTGTTGTGCAAACGTGCGGTTATAACCATCCAATACACTGATGCTGGAAGTATAAATTGTGCCTTGTTGCTTTAACAGTTTTATAAATTCGTCATCCACTTCTTTATCATCCACACTGTGCACTAAAATATCAGCTCCAGCCCTCACTGCTTCTTTGGCTGTGGCCAACTGTGTGGCATGCACAGCAACCCTTATTCCCTTTGCATGACTTTGGTCGATTGTCCTCTGGATAAGCTTGAGGTTATCTTCAAAATTGAGTTGTGGGGAAACGATGAACCAAATTTTAACAAGGTCAGCTTTTTGATCAGCCAGTTGTTGAACCAGTTGATCCACCTCTTCATTGCTGGATACTTTTACGATGGGAGGGTCTCCAATGTCTAATTTTGGATTGGCTACTGTTGAAATTAATGGGCCGGCAACTATTACTCGCGGTGCTTTTTTTGTGCTATTGGCTTGCGATCGGATGTCAAAATTCAACATGGGGCCGCCTACATCGACAACAGCCGTAACTCCAGCACTTAAGTAACTGGCAAATGTTCTTGGAAGTCTTTCTTTTATCAGCGCAAGCTCTTCTTCATAACTAAAAACTTTGCGAAGATCAATTGCGTCTGGTCGAGTATACAATCCACCCGATTGGAAAAAATGAACATGAGAGTCGATAAGTCCTGGAATGAGATATTTTCCTTTTGCATCGATTATCAGAGTGCCATCGGGGAGCTTTACCTTTCCAGTTTTTCCAATCTTTTCAATTTTATTATTAAGGATGAGTACTGTTGCGTCTGCGATTGGTTGAGCTCCGTTGCTATTGATCAAGGTGCCTCCTACAATGGCTTTGTATTGAGCTTGAGCAATCCAACCACTGCAGAATAGAAGGAGTAATAAAATGGCTTTTCTCATGGTCTGTTGTTGAACTACGGTAAGGCAACGAAGTTAATTATTTTGAAGGATCAAATCTCGGATTTTGAATAACGGGGACAACAGGTCGAATTAATAATGTTTCCGAAGAGATTAGATTTATAGGCTATTCGTTACTATTTCGCTCTTTTTTGAGGGTTGAAAGTTACCTTGAGTCGCTAAAACGTATTATATAAGCACTCGCATAGTTGCAGAATTTGTAACTTTAAGACTTTAAATGATAAAAAATTACGTTATGAAAAATCGCTTTTTGGTTTCTATGGTGTCAGCAATGTTTATAGTGGGGTTTATGGCTTCCTGCGACTTGTTCGACAAGGCAGATGATATTTCTTTTTCTACTGAATTTGATAAGTCACTTACAGTAGACAATGCAGGTAAAGGTAGTTATTCTGATAAAATCACCCTTGATGCAACCACTGACGCAGAAGTAGCTAAGTACAAAGAAAAAATACAAAATATTGAGCTTAACGATATCACTTACAAAGTGAGTAATTACGTTGGGCCGGTTGATGCTACGTTTACTGGAGATATACTTTTTGGTGTGAATGGTGATCTTGGTTCAGTTAGCATTTCTGCGCTTAGCTTATCAGCAGCATCTACTTCAGGTGATGAAATGGACTTGGATTTGAGCCAGGATGAAGTAAACGCAGTTGCCTCTCAACTGAAGAATGACAAGACTGTGCTTGTAACGATGGCCGGTGAATTTTCAGATGGACCAGTTAGTTTTGTTGTTACGGTGAAAGTGAATGCAAAAATAACAGCTGACGCACTTTAAGGAATATTTTAAAAACATTGAAAGCCCTGTCCTGATAATTATCGGGACAGGGTTTTTTGTTTTATGGCATCGATAATTAAATCTGCATGCATGCGTGAGTTTTCAATAAACCATTTGTTGGTTTTTAGTCCGCCACATACAACACCCGCCAGGTAAAGATCAGGAACAGAACTCTCCATAGATTGGTCATTATACACAGGAGTGTGATATTGATCTTGTTGAAATTGAATCCCCAGCGACTTCATAAAATCAAAGGGAGGTTGGTAGCCTGTCATAGCCAGCACAAAATCGTTTTCCAGCGTAAGAGGGCCTTCAGGGGTATTTATTTCAACTTCATGTTGTTCAATCTTTACTATTTCCGAATTGAAGTAGGCTTTAATACTTCCTTCTTTAATTCTGTTTTCAATATCTGGTCGCACCCAATACTTCACAGTATCTCGAATACCAGGCTCCCTGATGACCATGGTTACCTCAGCACCTTTGCGCCAGGTTTCCAGGGCTACATCCACAGCAGAGTTAGCCGCACCGACTACAATAATTTTTTGGTTAAAGTAAGGATGGGGTTCATCATAATAATGTCTCACTTTAGGTAAGTCTTCACCGGGCACATTAAGCAAATACGGCAAATCGTAAAATCCCAAAGCCAGCACCAATGACTTAGAAGAGTAACTATCCTTACTTGTAGTTATTTTAAACTCTCCATTTGCCTGCTCTACCGACTCAACAGCTTCATACAATTTCACTTCTAACTCCCAACTCATGCAAACTCTTCGGTAGTACTCCAGTGCCTCAGCCCGGTTGGGTTTGGGCCCATGGGAAATAAATGGAACGCCTCCAATTTCTAATTTTTCTGATGTAGAAAAGAAAGTCATATTGAAAGGGTAGTTGTAGAGCGAATTGACAAGACACCCTTTTTCAATGATAAGATATTTTAACCCTGATTTCTTTGCTTCAATTCCGCAAGCCAAACCAATCGGCCCCGCTCCAATGATGATGACATCGTATTCCTTCATTTCTGCTGATGACTAACTATTAAACAAATGCTAAAACTTCAGCGGGCAAGATAGTTCGATCACCGGCCATTTAATCCAAATTCTGACAAAAACCTGCTTTTTTAAAGAAGGCCTTATCGTTCAAGGTTAAAGTAGATTATTCGGAACAAGCTAATTAAATCAATATGAGGTAGTCGCAGGAGCTTTTAGCTCGTTAGTGTTTATTATTATAGAATAATAAACACAAGCGATGTTCAAAAATTACATTCTCACAGCGTTACGTAGTATTAATAAGCACTCTGGCCATTTTTTAATTAATGTGACGGGCCTCTCTCTTGGAATGGCTGTATTCATATTCATATTTCAATTTGTTCAATTTGAATCTGGCTATGATGACTACCATGAGGGATCTCCAATATATCGGGTAGCTACAAAAAGGTATGCTCACAATGAACTCATTTCGGAAAATGCCGCGGCCATGCCACCTCTTGCACCTCTTCTGGTGGAACAAATCCCTGAAGTGGAGAAAGTTACCAGAATATACAACGATGGAAATTGCACGATAAGCTCAATACAAAATGGTGAGATCAAAGCATTCGATGAGAGTAAAGTATACTACGCTGATGCCAACTTCTTTGAAATCTTCAATTTTAGATTGAAAGAAGGAACGATTGAAAGTGCACTGGAAGGAACTAGAAAAATTGCACTCTCTGAAACGGCTGCGAGAAAATATTTTGGAGATGAAGGATCTGTTCTTGGCAAAACATTGCGCGTCACTAGCCAAACGGAAATTGAATATGAAGTCTCAGCAGTTTATGAAGACGCTCCTTACAATTCGCACTTTAAGCCGTATATGCTGTTTTCATTTATCACCTATCTTGATGTAGTGCATCCAGAGTGGCCAACGCGCACTAATTGGATATGGAATAATTTCCCTACATATCTGAAAACAAAGGGCAATCCTGTTGAATTGGAGGAAAAGATAAACAGCCTAGCACAGATTACCTGGGGAGAGCAGTACAAGTCACGTGATGTCAACTTTGAGTTTTTACTGCAACCGATTGAGAAAATTCACACCGCTTCAAATTTTGTAGATGAATTGGAGGTGAATACAAGTCAGTCTGCCCTTAATCTTTTGATGGCGATTTCATTAATCACTCTTATAGTGGCGTGGATCAACTACATCAACCTCGCTACTGCGAGATCATTGGAAAGAGCCAGAGAGATAGGTGTAAGAAAAGTCATCGGTGCATCTAAGCTAGCGCTGATAAAGCAATTCTTTGTGGAGGCGATGATGATCAACGTTATTTCCATTGCACTTTCTCTTGGCTTGCTACTAGTATTAAAAGATGTGTTGCAAGGTTGGTTGGGTATCAACTTTCCTCTGGTATTTGATCAGGTATTGCTTACGGCTGTTGCAATTTTATTACTTGGAGGATTATTGACCTCTGTTTATCCAGCCATGGTTATGTCTGGATTTTCAACAACTGCAGTATTGAAGGGGAAAATTAACACCACTGCAAGGGGTTTAACTTTACGGAAGGCGTTGGTGTTGACTCAGTTTATCGTTTCTCCTTTGTTAATTGGTGGCACCTATCTATTGTACCAGCAAACTGAATTTATGGCCACCAGAGATTTGGGAATAACCAAAGATCAGGTACTGGTGATCAAAGCACCTCGAGTGCAAGTGGGCAATATGGATGACAAGTATGATCGATTCAAAAATCGTATCGAAGAATCAGCACGGATTCGATCACTCTCAAAGATCTCATTATTGCCCGGTCAGACTATCAATTGGTATTCATCCTTCCAGCTATATGGCGACTCCACAATAGACCAATACATGAATGTAAATCTTGCGGAATATGATTTTGAGAAGGTTCTTGATCTTGAAATTCTGGCAGGACGATCTTATGACCCTTCTTCAGCAGATAGTGCCAATCTGGTGATCAACGAAGCTGCAGCAAAACTGTGGGGCTACACCCCGGAAGAAATTATTGGTAGAACCTTTTGGTGGAGGTATTCGCCTGCTATCCATCATTTCGATAAAACTGTAATTGGTGTGGTGAAGAATTATAAACAACATGCTTTTACCAATGAGGAAGTACCCATTATTTATTCTCTCTCTAGGTTTACACCTGCTCAATTTCAGGCTAAACTTGTTATGGCTAGACTCAGCACCACAGAAGGTATAGGAACTGGCGAGCTAGAGGAAGAGATCGAGAGAATATCCTCGTTGTGGTCATCCACTTTTCCAGATGACCCTTTTACTTATTGGTTTTTAGATGATGCCTTTGAAAAGAATTTTCAGGCAGAAACCCAATTGCTGAAAGTGATCAATCTCTTTGCGTTGATCGCTGTGCTTATAGCAGGAATGGGGCTGTTTGGTTTGACATCTTTTACTGTGTTGCAACGAACAAAGGAGGTGGGCATTCGAAAAGTACTTGGGGCTACAGTGCCAAATATTGTGCGTTTACTAACAACAGAGTATTTTGTTCTCATACTCCTTGCTTATGTTATTGCGCTCCCTATCATGTGGGTTGGCTCAGATTATTGGCTTCAAAACTATGAGATTAAAGCAGGGCAGAACTTAACGCTATTTCTTGTGCCGTTGGTTGGATCCATGCTCATTGGAGTGTTAAGCATAATGTACAAAAGCATTTCAGCGGCACTTAGAAAACCAGTTGACACATTGCGAAACGAATAATCCTTAGAATGGGGTAAACTATTCACAGGATGCTCCGAAGATCTCCTAATTTTCATTAGCTTGATTCATTAATCGCCACTTATGAAAAAAATATTATTTTGCCTATTTCTTATTTCGCCAATGCTGGCAATGAGTCAGGTTGGGTCTGAAATCTATTTGTTTGATGTGCAACTGTCAGGGAGCAAAATGGCCGTAAGCAATCCGAAAAATGTCACCAATCACAAAGGTTATGACAATCAACCTTCCTTTCATTCTTCAAAACCACTCTTATACTACTCGTCTTTCAATGAAGAAGGGAGAGCAGATATAAAAGTTTACGATTATAAATCAGGGAAAACCAGCTCACTCACCTTAACAAATGAAAGAGAGTATTCACCCACAATAACTCCAGACGGAAAATATATTTCATGTATTATTCAGAGAGATAATAACGCACAGGATTTGGGTAAGTATCCGATAGGAGGAGGCAAAGCAATTACACTGGTAGACAATTTGATTGTTGGCTATCATGCCTGGGTGGATGAGAACAGTTTGATCTTGTTTGCCTTAGGCGAGCCAATGACACTTCAGTGGTATGATTTGAAAAAAAAGGAAGGTAAAATGTTAGAAGAAAACATTGGACGTTCCCTTCATAAAATTCCTGGAGAAAAGGCGATGAGTTTTATTCATAAAAAATCAGAAGGTAACTGGGTGATCAACAGACTGGATATAGCTTCACAAAATATTACCCCCATTATACCTACTATCGAAGGGAGTGAAGACCTCACCTGGACCATTGATGGCCGGATCATAATGAGTGATGGTAATCAGCTTTTCTTTTACAATACAAAGACAAAAAGTGACTGGACTGAAGTTGATATGAATTTAGGGGACACAAAAATTTCGGGAATCACCAGATTAGCAATAACCAAGGACGGAAAGAAATTGGCGGTAGTAGTAAGTGAATGATGTCAATCGGATTCACAAAAACTACCCTTGCCCACCCATAGTTTTTTAAACTCCACAGTAAATACTGTACCCGACATAGATGGGTCTGCTTCGACCAACGTGGGATCTACATCTCCTTTCATGACTAAAATGCCTCCATCTCTGTTGGGAAAAATTCCTTCAGTTACCACGTTTCCGGTTTTTACTATCTTCTTTAGATAATCATCATGCTTCTTAAATGTCTCACCAGCTTTTTGCACGTTGAACTTGGTGATAGTAGATATGTATCGAATAAAAGTATAAGTAACCATTTCAGCATTCTCATCAATAGCACAAACAGAACCTACTCTGGGGATATAAGGAAACATTTCCAACTTCCATCTATCGGCCTTTATACCCGGGTCTGCGCTCATCCACTGTTTTACACTGTCCGATGAATTGCCTCTGAAAATAAAAATACCCCCACCGCCATCAAACGGTCCAGCGACCAACAGCTTTCCTTCCTTGGCCAGCCTTTGAATGTTAGCCAAATGGCCTTTCATGATTTCATCAACTTCTGCTTTTGACAACTCCGGCTTGTCATCACGGGTATTGAGGAATACAAAGGTGTACTTAATGTCCTGCGAATAGCCTTCACTCAGAAAAAGTGAAATGAGGAAAATCATCATTAATCTCATACAGTATCCTTGTTTACTCATGCTAACTAACGAATTATTATTCACCAAGGCCAATTCTATTTAGGGGAACTTACCAAAGAGTGAAGTACTTGTACTCAAACGGAAAATATCAAGCCTGAATCAGACAGGGTTACTAGGATAGATTTCTTTTTGCCTTCCAGCTAATCAGCGTCACACCAGCTAAAATCAAAACAGTTCCAGCTATTTGAAGTGCAAAAATGGGTTCGTCTAAAAAAATGTTGGCTTGAATGATGGTGGAGGCTGGCCCTATGCTGGTGATGATAGAAGTGTTTTCCGGGCCAATTCTTTTAATGCCCTCAGATCGTAAATAGGATGGGATAACGGTCGAAATAATGGCCATGAGAAATGCGAAAATGTAAACGTTGTTGTCAAATTGTAACAACGACTTATCGCTTGTGATAAAAAAATGAAGCAGTACTCCAATGCCTGCAAAGCTCATGGCATAACTATTAAATTTAACAGGCCCCACCATGGGTATGAGTTTGCCACTACCCACAATGTATATGGCAAACGTGACAGCGCAGGCGAAAACCAAAAAGCATCCGAGATAGAAGTTAGGATCGGATGAGGAGCCAAGTGTAGCTTCTCCGGCAAAGGCAATGGCTAGCCCTGCATAGGTTAAGACCAATGCTACCCACTGTTTGGTTTTAATTTTTTCTTTGGAAATAAAGGCAGACATGATCACTACTATGGTGGGATACATGAACAGAATTAATCGCTCCATACCTGCAGAAATATATTGCAAGCCCAGAAAATCCAACAGACTGCTTACGTAATAGCCCAGGCATCCAATGAAAGCAATGTATACCCATTGTTTACCCGTGAATTTTACATTGTCTTTTTGAGACGAAGAAATAAGAGCAGAGCTTAAAAAGAAGGGAATGGAGAAAACCATTCGAAGAGCAAGAAGTGAGATGGGGTCAACGTCAGTTTCGAAATAGGCAAGCTTTACGAAAATGGCTTTGGCAGAAAAACAGATTGATCCCAGTATGGTGATAAGGACACCTCCAATAAGATAACCTGAAGATTTTTCTCCCATGGATTATTCTATAAGCACCCGCGCAAAGTTCATGAGGTCTTTTTCCTGATTGTATAAATGTGGTGACACCCTGATCGCATCCCCTCTATAGGAAACAGAGATGTTATTCTTTTTCAATTTTGCTTTTACTTTTTTGATGTCTTTGCCTTCAGGCAGTCGAATTCCAAACAAATGGCTCGCTCGATATTTATCATCCTCAATCCAGAATCCATTGTCTCTCAGCAACTCTATTGGCTTTTTAGATATTTTGGCGCAGTAAGCCTGAATGTTTTTTGGCTTCCACTCATTGATTTGTAGGAGGGCCTCGAGCATCATAGGCGCAAGAATAAAATTGCTGTGCTCACCTACCTCATAGCGCAATGCACCTGGTTGATAGGCTACCTCATAATTAACAAGTCCTGCAAAGTCCTCACTGTTCAATCTGTTGATCCAATTTTCTTCAATAGGAATTCCGTTATCAAAATAAGGGCCGTAGTAGGCAAGCCCAATCGAGTAGGGGCCCATCATCCACTTGTATCCAGCACATACCAACACATCAGGTTGGATACTTTGGATATTAAACGGTAGTGCACCAACGGATTGCGTGGCATCTATCAATAATAATGCACCAACCTCCAATGTTCTTTTTCTAATTTCTTTTAGATCATACAAAGTGCCATCGGCCCAATGGATGTGACCCATGGCTACTATTCTGGTATCCTTATCAATGGCATCCAGTATGCGTTCATTCCAAATTTTGCCACGGTTTACTCTTGTTTCCGGAGGAGCAATGGTTTCCAATCGGGCGCCCGAATCAAAACAAAGCCTTTGCCAGGGGTAATAGTTGCTCGGGAATTGTTCGCCCATTACAATTACTTTCTCCGATGAACGTAGTTTAATGTTATGGGCTGCATTGGCCATTCCATAAGAGGCAGAAGGTATGATTGCTACTCTTTTGGCGTCTTTAGAGCCCACCAATTTTGCGAATTGCTTTCTTAATAATTCCCCTGATGTAAAGAATTCTTTGGGAGAAATAAGTAAGGGATTCCGCTTGCCTTTGATTCCTTCAATACCTGCCTTCTCTACTTGCTTCAAAAGAGGGGACATGTAGGCACAGTTGAGGTAAGTTATTCCCTTTGGTAGGGAGAATTTGGAGCGTTGAAGTGAAAGCATGTTTAGTAGTTAGTTGGAGATAATCCTAAAGAATCGCGTAAGCCACTGTGTTCATTTTTGTTTTTACCCCAGTAGTCTGTGTACAATGTTTTGTCTAATGTGGCCTTAGTATACATTTTCTTTTCTCCTTCTACAAATTCTTCTTCCCATCCGAGAATTTTGTGCGGAAATGCGTTGGCGACATTAATGGTTAAAAGACGCCCCTCAAATTGGAGACTATAAATTGTTTCACTGTTTTTACTTTCTTTTGAAAGTGTAGCTTCTACAGGTTTTAAATTTTCATGTTTCAACCTTGTAAAGAACAGCCCCGGCAGAATTTTGATTTTACCCAAAGGGATATGATCAGGATCAAGTCGAATTAAGTTAAAAAGCTCATCTTCAAGCAGTACTTTTTCAGTACTAAATTGAACATCTCCTTCCTTTTCGAAATAGGAATAACTGGAAACATCATACTTATTCTTTTCCAAATTCATTTGAGAAAATACGTGACCGCACCATTCCTGAGAAGTCATGGTTACTTTTAAGGTGTTGGGGTGTTGATTCCTACTCACGGGCGTAAATGAGGAGAGCATCATGGAATAGGGATATATGCCCGTGATGAAATTTTTTGTATAGTTAAGCTTCAAGACAGTGATCTTTTCATCACCTGCTGCTTCTGGGTTGTCCAATTTTACTTGTTTAGATTTCGAAAAAGCTTCAGTAACAAAGATGAGCATGGCTTTTCCTTGTCTGTTTTCTCCGTATCGGGATTGATCTAGATTGTAGGCATTCACCTCTGCTTTTCCAGCGTACCAATAATTTTTGAATGCTTCACTATCATACAATCCTGTCTGGTCATTCTGAGACATAGCTGATTGATTGCAGGCACCAAAAGTGGTGATTAAGATTACTGCAATTGGAATTAGTTTAATGATATGCATAGTTTGAAAACTGGTTCTTTGAAGTTTAAATTAAAGGCGTAATCAAAAAGCCAAAAGGTTACTTATGTGATTCGATGGTATTAATATTGTACATTGACTGTGACTATGAAAGTGTTGGCGGAAAATTATAAGGGGATTGAGTTCATTCGAATTTCGAAATTGCCTGAGGAGCAAAGGAAACAAATTGTTCAGGCACTTCCTTCAGATAATATTATAAAGATTCTTAAAGAAAGTGAGTTACTAACGGATTGCGTCCAGTTTAAGCACTATGAAGCTTGGTTTGATCAGAATTATAAGGCGGAAGTCAGCCCAAGTCAAGCCACAGTCGCCATCTCGAACAAACCTATTAAAGTAAGCCAAGATTAGTCCCACACTCCTTCTGGAACAATCTCCAGCACATTGCCAGCAGGATCTTCAAAGTAGCACGACTTTAATCCATTTTTCCATTCTACTTCATCCGTTATCCGAATTCCCTTTGAGATAAGAGATTGCTTCTCTTTTGCAAAATCAGCCGAAGCTACTTCAAAAGCAAAATGATATTTGCCCTCTGCAAAATGAGGGGGCGGGCTCTTCTTATTTCTGGAGTCGTCCGGATTGAAGCAAAGTAACACAGAGGCACCAGCTCTAAAGAAAATATGCTTACCTCTCACATGGCTAATTACCGAAAGCCCTAAAAGGCCGTGATAAAAATCGCGAGCTTGATCAAGATCATACATATATATGCATGTCTCTTTTATCTGTTTGATGTTCATTGGCAAAGTCTGGCTTTTATATCAGTGTATTCAGTCCACATTTCTTTAACGATATCTCCCGCAGGCTTTATTTCTTTTATGGAAGCAGCGACCTGACCTATTTCAAGTTCCCCTTCATCCAAGTCACCCTCAAATATTCCCTTTTTTGCTCTGGCTCTCCCTAATAGGTCAGTCAACTCATCCTTGGTGGCACACCTTTGTTCGGCCTCATGCACTTGCTGGTAAAACTTGTTTTTAATAAGACGGACAGGAGTTAATTGTTTTAAGGTGAGAACGGTTTCACCTTCTTCGGTATTAGTAACACGATGTTTAAATTGGTCATGTGCGGATGACTCAGTACTTGCTGCAAACCGTGACCCTACCTGAAATCCTTCAGCCCCTAGGACTTCAGCAGACAGCATACTCCGACCAGACCCAATACCTCCTGCGGCAATTAAAGGGATCTCCACCGCATCGCGTACCATCGGAATCAGGCAAAAAGTAGTTGTTTCTTCTCTTCCATTATGTCCTCCTGCTTCAAATCCTTCAGCAACCACCGCGTCAACTCCAGCCTGCATACTTTTCTTTGCAAACTTTACACTCGAGACCACATGCACTACAATTATCCCTCTATCTTTTAAATAGCCTGTCCAGGTAGCGGGGTTACCAGCAGAGGTAAATACTATTTTAACTCCCTGAGCAATGATAATTTCCATGAGTCGGTCAATTTCAGGATACAGCAATGGAACATTCACCCCGAAAGGGTTTGAAGTAGCTGCCTTACATTTTTTTAGATGCTCCTCAAGTATCGGTGGACGCATCGATCCGGCACCAATCAGACCAAGGCCCCCGGCATTGCTCACTGCTGAGGCCAGCCTCCAGCCACTGCACCAGACCATACCCGCCTGAATGATAGGAAGATTAATTTTGAAGAGATCCGTAATTCTGTTGTGCATGTTAAATGATTACAAGTTGGGTCTAATTAATAGGCTATAAGTCTGAAAATCTGGGCTTTAGATTTAGAAGCAATTTTGGTTGATCATTTTACCCTGTTTTAGTTGTCCACAAAGAACTGATTGATTTATAGTCACTTAATTCACTGTATAACAAGCACTTAAGCAGTAACATGAAGGTAATGTGGATAAGTGAATAATTTTGTGGAAAACTAATTTGCCCTGTTTTTGGTAATTATAAGTGTCTGAATTCTAACACTTTTCATCAAATTCTTTCTCAATTCTTACATGGTGTTTCTATGGTAAAAAAATTAAATTCGACACATAATAAAAGCGAACTTAATCTTAAACTCCTCGTTTTGAAACTAATATGAAGGCCTTAGTAATAACATTTGCACTGGCGGTGGGCATGGGCTCGCTCAAGGCACAGCCAGCAGAAAAGGTAAAAATAGAAGACCTGCAAAAAATGGTTGGAGGTAATTCGGGCAAAATTCAAGTCCTTAATTTTTGGGCCACCTGGTGTGCACCTTGCATCAAGG
>JBATLM010000141.1:0-21127 GCA_049289315.1 Cyclobacteriaceae bacterium | reverse complement strand
CGGTTACATGGTCCGCAGTCTCTTCATCGAGGTTACCGGTAGGTTCATCTGCAAATAATATTTTGGGGGAATTAATGAAAGCACGGGCCATGGCCACGCGCTGTTGCTCCCCACCTGAAAGTTGAGTAGGATAATGATCCATTCGTTCTTTCAAGCCCACCCGTTCCAATAATTCTTTGGCCTTTGCTTCCACTCCTTTCTCCCCGCGAAGCTCCAGTGGAATCATAACGTTTTCCAGGGCAGTAAGCGTAGTGAGCAATTGAAAATTCTGGAATACAAAACCCACATATTGATTGCGCACATAGGCCCGGTCATCTTCATCCATCTTGTTCAACTTAAATCCCATCAAAGAGATTGTTCCCTTTGTTGGCACATCAAGTCCGGCACATAAACCTAGCAGTGTAGTTTTTCCACTACCAGACGGTCCTATTATTGACATACTCGTTCCCTGCTCTGCGGCAAATGACACATCATCGAGCACAATAAGTTCTTTGCTTCCTGATTTATAGATTTTGGTAAGATTCTCGGCTTGAAGGACAGTTTCTGGCATTGTTTTTATGTTCTTATCCTATTAATTAAGTTATGTTACGCAAAAACCTAAATGAAGGGCGAGTTTCTGAGGGAGGTACGACCGAAGAATCTCTTTCATGTTATTTACTCAGAGATTCTTCGTTGACACTCAGAAAATCGGCTGGGTTTTGCGTTATATTACCTTATTTACTAATAGATCGTTTTTTTTGTTAATAATGTTACAACCTTACTTGATCTATTTCGGTTGTAAAATAGCAACTTACTGATATGATGGTCGTTAACAAAATCTTAATTATTGCACTGGTTCTATTATTTAATAGCGGTTTTGAACCTAAAACCATTCTTTTTTTTGGGGATAGTATCACCGCAGGATATGGGTTATCCCCTGAGGACGCTTACCCCGCTCATGTAGAAGCGGCACTACAAAAAAAAGGAATCGAGGTAAAAGTGGTAAATGCTGGCCTGAGTGGAGAGACATCGGCCGGGGGTCTTAGCCGCATCGATTGGATACTCCGCCAACCCATTGACATTTTTTTATTGGAATTAGGTGCCAATGACGGACTGCGAGGCCTTCCTCTGGACCAAACCAGAACTAACCTTCAAGCCATTATAGATAAAGTAAAGGATAAGAACCCTGATGTCAAGATTGTATTGGCTGGCATGATGGTTCCACCCAACCTTGGGAATGAGTACACTACAGAATTCAAAAATATTTATCCCAATCTGGCGAAAGCTAATAAGGCTGACCTCATTCCTTTCTTATTGGAAGGTGTAGCCGGAGATGGGAAGCTCAACATAGCCGATGGCATCCACCCCAATGTGGAAGGCCATAAAATTGTGGCAAACACGGTATTGAGGCAAATCGAACCCCTCTTAAAATAATTGATTTCCTTTTTCGACTACCTACCCATAACCTAAACTTCCTTTGGTGCACATCATCAAGAAATTCTTAAAAATGACTGGACTAATCATTGTTGGCGCTATTGTGCTTCTCATCGTCATCGGCTTTTTGTTTATGCAATTCAGCCCTCAATTTGGGAGAAAACCCAGCGATGCTAACATTGCGCAATATGAAAAATCTGGTCATTACGAAAACGGAGTGTTCGTTAATGAAATACCCACTTCAATGGACATGGAGTTTTCTAAAATGATGTCTGTCTTAAAAGATTATGTAGTAGGTATACCCAATAATGCACCTAAGCTCCCTTTATCAGTTCAATCGATTGACTCCCTTGACATTGTAAACAGACCTGATACTACCACACGAATTACGTGGTTTGGTCACTCAGCTTTTTTATTGGAGATACAGGGTAAAAACATACTGATCGATCCTATGTTTGGTGATACGCCTTCACCCCACCCCTGGTTGGGAAGAAGTAGGTTTACACAAGGCCTGCCTATAGACATAGAAAAATTACCCAAGATTGATGCAGTTATTTTTTCCCATGATCACTACGACCATCTGGACTATGGATCCATTTTAAAATTAAAAGACAAGGTAGGTCAGTTTTATACACCACTTGGCCTTGGCGCTCATTTGGAAGCATGGGGAGTACCTCTAGAAAATATTCACGAACTCAATTGGTGGGATGAAATACAATTTGAAGACCTCACCTTCAAATGTGCTCCAGCAAGGCATTTCTCAGGAAGAGGACTTGGAGATCGTTTTAGCACACTCTGGGCTTCGTGGGTTATCCAGGGTACCAATCACAATATTTATTTCAGCGGAGACAGTGGTTATGGACCTCACTTTAAAACCATTGGAGAGAAGTACGGCCCGTTTGATTTTGCTATGATGGAATGCGGGCAATATGATAAACGATGGGACAACATACACATGATGCCAGAGGAAACCGCTCAGGCGGCTGTGGATGTAAATGCAAAATTATTCATGCCCATCCATTGGGGATCTTTTGTCCTTGCCCTCCACACCTGGAAGGATCCGATTGAGCGAGTAACCAAAAAAGCTGAAGAACTGGGTATGCCCATCTCAACTCCACAAATTGGAGAGCCCATCATTTTGGAGCTTCCTGAAAAACCAAGCAGCAGATGGTGGGAAGGGATAGAGTAATTATTTTTTCAAAATAGAATTCAAGTTCTACATCGGGTCTTACCATATACACCCATCTTTTTCTAGCTTTTTTAATAAGGATTTTTAAAAGTAGCATGCAACCCTTGGCAATGACCTAAGTCTTTGTTTTATTTACTTAACAAAAGTTAAGGAAATGGCAAAAGAATACATTGGCGAGTTCGAAGAACTGGTTCTAATTATGGTAGCTGCTCTGGGCAAAGAGGCTTATGGAGCCATAATCGCTGAAGAACTGGATAAGAAATTGAACCGTGAAGTAAACCTTAGCGCTGTCCATGTTACGCTATACAGGTTAGAAGACAAAGGCTTGATCAACTCAGCGTATGGAGGTGCCACCAAAGAAAGGGGTGGGCGAAGAAAAAGAATTTATACCATAACAAGCGCAGGGATGGCCATTCTTAAATCCATGCAAGAGTCGCGTGTAAGCCTTTGGAAAATGGTTCCACAGCTCAAACTTTCATGATAAAGCAGTCCCCAAATCCACCCAACTGGATCATCCAATTCCTCCAATGGTTCTGCCCTGATCAACTTCTGGAAGAAATTGAAGGCGACCTTCTTCAAAAGTTCGAGAAGGATGTTGACACATATGGATTAAAGAAAGCGAAAAGGAAATTCATCTGGAATGCGATCAAATATTTCAGGTCAGGGATCATATTGAGGAATAGGTATTCATACAAAATAAATCAAGTTGACATGTTGAAAAATTATCTAAAAATTTCAATTCGAAGTTTACTCAAAAACAGAGGTTACTCTGCCATTAATATCTTAGGGCTTGCAATTGGTCTTACTGCCTTCTTATTGATCTTCAATTACGTTCGATATGAAAGAAGTTACGAAAGCTTTCACGAAAAAGCAGATAACATATATCGCGTTACTACCGATCTATATAGAGGAGCAGAATACGATGTGACAGATTGTGAAACACATGCCCCTCTCGGACCATTGTTAAAAGAAAGCATGCCTGAAGTTCTTGATTATGTGAGAATGTTTGGCGCAGATGGCATTCAGGAAATAAAGGCAGGTGGCGAAAATTTTCTAGAAGAAGGAATATATTTTTCTGATCCATCCATTTTCAATGTTTTTTCTATTGATGTGGTGGAGGGTAATGCAAAGTCAGCGCTATCCAGTCCCTACAAAGCTGTAATCGATGTCGCACTTGCTCGAAAATACTTTGGAAGCAATAACGTAGTTGGGCAGTCTCTCAAAGTAAACAACATTGAATTTCATATTACTGCTGTGATGGCCAATCAACCCGCCAACACGCATCTCAAGTATAGGATGCTATTATCTCATTCCACATATCCTATTATTAGCGATTGGTACAAGGAGGATTCATGGAATGGAAATAACGAATATACTTATCTACTTATGGAGCCCAACACTGATCTATTGAGGTTTAATCAAAAACTGACGGCTCTTTCCTTATCATTAGCCGATAAAATAGACCAAGCCCGTTTTGTGGGTGAGCCCATCAAAGAAATTCATTTATACTCAAATAAAACATTTGAACCTGAAGCAAACGGAAACGCGAGATCCGTTTATTTTCTCGCTCTTATAGCCATTTTTATCGTAATCATCGCTTGGGTGAATTATATCAACCTTGCTACTGCCCGCGCACTGGAGCGAGCCAGAGAAGTAGGAATACGTAAAATCATGGGCTCAGCTCGCAGCCAACTTATCTTCCAGTTTTTATCTGAATCTTTCATTGTAAATTTAATATCAGCTGCCTTTGCATTGCTTTTCCTCTACTTCAGTCTTCCATTTTTTCGTGATCTTACAGGTAAGCCCCTTTCATTAAATTTTTTAACATTCGATACGTTCTGGTATCAATTTATCTATCTGTTAGGGTTTGGCACACTCCTTTCAGGATTTTACCCAGCTCTTGTATTATCCTCTTTTGACCCTGTATCTATTCTGAAAGGAAAATTCAGGTCTTCATCGCATGGCCAACGTTTGCGTCAAGGCTTAGTTGTCTTTCAATTTTGCTCCACTGTTATTTTACTGATTTGTGTTCTGACTGTTTACTTTCAAATAAAGCATCTTCAAACTTTTGATCTGGGAATGAATATTGATCAGACGGTAGCAGTTAGAGCTCCTAATTTAAGTCGCACCGACAGCATCTCACAATCAACCTACAGTAGTTTAAAAACAGAGTTACTGCGTGTACCCCATGTCAAATATGTTGCCGCATCAGAAGGTCTTCCTGGACTAAGCCTTCACGAACTAAACACTACTTCCTTTTCTCGGCTGGGCCAAAATGAATCTGAAGGTCAGTACGAATATTATTGGTTCCCTGTCGATGAAGATTTTATCCCTACTCTTAACATGACAATGGCAGCCGGTCGGAACTTCGAAAAAGGTATCAATGATGATCAGGTAATCATCAATGAAGAAGCCGCTGTAAAACTTGGCTTTTCAAATCCACAGGAAGCTGTTGGCACCAAAATCAGTTTCCAAACCCGTTGGCCAGGTGAACCCTCGACAATTATTGGAGTTGTTCAAAATTTCTACCTGCGATCTCCTAAGGAGGCTCATCTACCAGTACTTTTTATGCATGACATGGACGCCAGTTATTTTACCATTCGATTAGATAACACGAATATGCAAGAGGCCATTTCATCCATCGAAGCAACGTGGGAAAAAATTCTTCCCAATTCCACGTTCCATTATTTCTTTCTCGATGAGAGGTTTAACCAGCAATACCAAGCGGATACAAGGTTTGGCAAAGTCATGGGTACTTTCTCCGGGCTAGCAATGATCATTGCCTGCCTAGGATTGTTTGGCCTTTCGTCCTATATAATTGTGCAACGCACAAAAGAAATCGGGATACGAAAAGTATTGGGCGCATCTGTGATAGAGATTGTTCAATTGCTTTCCCGAGATTTCGTCAGGGTGATTATCATTGCTTCACTAATCGCACTCCCGATTGCATGGTATGCGATGGAGCAATGGCTTTCCAACTATGCCATTCGCATTGATCTAAATGTTTGGATATTTATTCTGCCTATGATTGCAATGTTACTCATTGCCTTGTTCACGGCTAGCCTTCAAACGATCAAAGTAGCACAAACTAATCCAGTGGATACATTAAAGGAGTAAAATACAGCATCTATCAAATCGTAATAACTATTTATTACTAAAATGTAGAACATAATACAGGCACGCTCGTATATATGCTATACAATCTAGAAACAAACCTATGATAGAAACACGTTTGGGAGATTTTGAAGAGGTCATACTCCTATTAGTAGGCATTCTGGGCGAGGAAGCCTATTCCTTTAGAATTGCCGATGAATTTGAAAGCCAGACCAAAAGATCGGTTTCCATCGGAGCGGTACACTCCACCCTCACCCGTCTTGAAGGTAAAGGTTTTTTGGAATCTGAAATGGGAAGCGCCACATCAGAACGCGGAGGAAGGCGAAAACGAATTTTTACTATTACCGCCTACGGCAAAAAGGTGTTGAAGAATTCTAAAGACTTCAAAGTTTCTCTTTGGCAACAATTTCCCGCTCTGGCATCTGGAAAGTAGTATATGCCTCAATCAAGAAAAATATTGCCACCAGCACTTGCTAAAACATTTCTCCGATGGCTTCTACGAGAGGAGCTGGTAGAGGAAGTTACAGGTGACCTGGATGAGAAGTTTTATACGATTAAAAACCAATCATCATTTCGCGCAAAGTTAAATTACTGGTATCAGGCTCTGAATTACCTGAGACCCTTTGCCATCAAAAAATCAAACCCACTATCACTTAATCCATTCTTTATGGTTCGTCATAATCTACTTGTATCGCTTCGCAATTTTACCCGTTACAAAACCACTTTCGTCATCAATCTAATCGGACTTTCCACAAGTCTTGCCTGCGCCATGCTCATTTATCTGTGGGCTTCAAATGAATTGAGCATTGACAGTTTCCATGAAAAAGATAGCAGACTCTATCAAGTGATGGAGCTTAGGCAAAATCCTGATAATATCACTACCCAAAAATCAACTCCCTGGCTACTGGCTGAGGCTCTTGAAGAAGAGATGCCCGAAGTAGAATACGCAGCTGTAGCGACACCCCCTGATTGGTACGATCCATTCACATTAACTGTGGGTGATAAAAACATTAATGGTACCGGAACCTATGTGGGTAAAAATTACTTCAACATTTTTAGCTATCCCCTTGTAGAAGGTAACAATGACAAATTACTTACAGATAAAAATTCAATTGTTATTTCAGAGGAGTTGGCTAAGCGTCTATTCAATACTTCTAATGTTTTAGGTAAAGAAATTGAATTTCAGCATGAATCCACCTATTTGATATCCGGTGTTTTCGCTAATATCCCCAGCAATTCCTCTGCTCAATTTGACTTCGCTCTCTCTATTGAAGTACTTAAGGATAAAATTCCACAAGCATTTGATTGGAAAAACTCAGGCCCCAACACCTACCTTACTCTAATAAACGGAACAAAATCCGGTGAATTCGAAAATAAAATTAAGGACTACATTAAAACTAAAACTGATCAAACACATAGGTCGCTATTCCTAGCCACCTATTCCAAAAATTACCTTTATGGCAGATACGAAAATGGAGTCCAGGCTGGTGGTAGAATTGAGTACGTACAACTATTCACTCTCATTGCCATTTTCATACTTGCCATAGCCTGTATCAATTTTATGAATCTGGCTACCGCCAGAGCCTCCAGAAGAACTAAAGAAATTGGTGTAAAGAAAACATTGGGGGCTAATCGCCTGTCGCTGGTATTCCAATACCTGTTTGAATCGGTGGCTATTTCGCTCATTGCTCTGGTCGTAGCATTGTTTATCACTTATTTCTTTCTTCCACAATTCAACGTCATTACGCAAAAGCACCTGACACTACAACTCAATTGGCAACTGCTACTTCCTTTTGTAGGCATTACACTTCTCACCGGGCTCCTTGCCGGAAGTTACCCCGCCCTGTACCTGTCAGGGTTTAAGCCAGCAGCTGTTTTAAAAGGGAAATTGCATACCAGCTTTAGCGAACTATGGATCCGAAAAGGTTTGGTTGTTTTTCAGTTTAGCATGTCCATCATCTTCATAGTTTCAGTATGGGTAACCTATAAGCAGATAGAATTTGTGCAAAGTAAAAATATCGGATACGATAAGGAGAATGTAATCTACTTTCAGATAGAAGGTGAAACCCGAAAGAGTCTCGCGACATTTGTTGACGAGTTAAAAAGAATACCCGGAATTGTAGATGTCTCAAGTCTGGGACAAAGCATGGTAGGAGGAGGAAACACGGCCAACATTAGTTGGGAGGGGAAAGACCCCGACATGGTTTCCAATTTTGCCTACCGACCCGTCAACTACGGAGCCATAGAAATGCTTGACCTTAAATTAAAAGAAGGCAGAACCTTTTCAAGAGAGCATAACGATAGCTTGAAAGTAATTTTCAATGAAGCTGGAATTGCCAACATGGGGTTAGACAACCCAATCGGAAAGGTTATTAAATTCGGTCCGTTCGACTGTGAAATCATTGGTATAGTGAACGATTTCAATTTCGAATCGCTCCACACAGCAATTGCTCCTCTCTTTTTTATTCTTGTTCCTCCAATAACTGAAAAAGTGATTGTAAAATTAGAAACAGGAAAAGAAAAACAGACGCTTGCTGCGCTTCAAACCTTCTATCAGGAATATAACCCCGGCTTCACATTTGATTTCACGTTTCTTGATCAAGACTATCAGGCCCAATATGAATCAGAGCAACGAATTGGATCGCTTTCAAAATATTTCGCGGGGTTAGCAGTGCTGATATCCTGTCTTGGATTATTTGGTTTAGCCGCATTCACTGCTGAAAGAAGACAAAAAGAAATAGGAATAAGGAAAGTGATGGGCTCAAGCGAACTTAGCATCATCTACCTATTATCAACCGATTTTACCAAAATAGTTTTGATTGCAATTTTCATCGCTTTGCCTGTCAGTTATTATTTAGTCACCAACTGGTTGAATGCATTCGAGTTTAGAATCCCGTTGCAAGTATGGCTTTTTATCGGTTCAGGGCTGTTGGCACTTGCTATTGCCTGGCTTACGGTCGGTTTACATGCTTTCAGAGCGGCAAGAATAAGTCCTTCCAAATGTCTTAAAGAAGAGTAGCCTTCAGGTGGTTAATTTACTGAGCAACTATTAACTTAGTAAAATAAATTACCAGAGGATGGAATCTCACAAATCCGTTGAAGAATATTTACTTAAGAAAAAACAGTGGACTACTGAATTAGCTACTCTAAGAAAGATTTTGCTGTCAACAGGAATGACAGAGGAGGTAAAATGGGGTGTTCCCGTTTACGCTTATGACGGAAAAAATGTAGCTGGAATTGCCGCTTTCAAATCCTATGTTGGCTTATGGTTCTACCAAGGGGCACTTTTAAAAGATGTAAAGAAAAAACTGGTCAATGCCCAGGAAGGAAAAACGAAAGCATTGCGACAATGGCGATTTACATCCACTGAGGAAATTGATGAAAAATTGGTTAAAGCATATCTAAAAGAGGCCGTTCAAAATGTAAAAGCCGGGAAAGAGATTAAGCCCAATCGTGATAAACCCATCGTTATTCCAAAGGAGCTTTCTGCTCACTTTAAAAAGAAACCTTCTGCGCTAAAGGCATTTAATACGCTCTCCAAGGGTAAAAAAAGGGAATACGCAGAGCACATTGAAGAGGCAGCCAAACCTGAAACAAAGACGCGAAGGATAGAAAAAATACTCCCACTGATCCTCAATGGAGTTGGGCTTCACGACAAATACAAATAGCCTCACCGCTAACAAATAGTCCGTTTGTTTCGCGATATGATTCAATTATCTTAGTTGCTAAAGGTTATTTCTTATCATATACATTGTATCCTATGAAATGGGCATATAGCTTACGAAATAAAAGAAAAATTGCATTCTGTTCCGCGTTGATCTTAATTCTGATTTTTGCAAAAAACTGGATTGATAAAAAAAATGTTGCCACGCTTAACACTTCTTTTTCATCAGTTTTTGATGACAGACTTGTCGTAGAGAGTTATATTTTCCAGTTAACAGATCACCTTTATCAAAAGAAAATAATTATAGCTAATTGTAATAGTGCTGAAAGTGCTCTTGCAGTGCAGCCACAGGTAAATACTCATAACTCCTCTATCAATAAAATTTTAATTGACTACGAAAAGACAAAAATCACCACCGCTGAGTCGAAGTCTTTTGTGAGTTTGAAAGAAAGACTTCAAAATCTAAAGATAATGGAGAAAGAGTTTCTTGCTGCTTTAACAGCACAAGACCAAAGTACATCCACTGCGCTCCTGGCACAAATGCAGAAAAATTTTGACGTAGCAATGTTGGATTTAAATCAACTGTCTAAAATTCAAATTTCCGAAGGAAAATTATTAAAGGATCAATCCAAAAAAATTGCTGCCGGATCATCCATCCTTTCACAACTTGAATTGATAGTGCTGGTGGCGATAGGGATGCTTATTCAAATATTAATTTTTGCATCACGATCTGCACTGCCTAAATCCCCTCAACAATATGGTCTAAACTAAAATTAGCCCTACTCAATCCTAATTCAGTTCCAAAGTTTCCATGATACGCTGTACCCAAAGTGTATACTGTTTCCCAGACGGGTGTAATGTGTCCTCAGCAACCAATTCAGGATCTTCCAATCCCTTTCTTGAAATATCGGTTATATTGACATAGGTAATACCGTAGGTTTCAGTAATACGCTTATTGATGGCGTTAAATTCATCCAACTCTTTTGTTATCTTCTCCTGATTAGGCGCACCAAAAGGAGTAAATCCATAATCAGGAATAGAAACCACAAACACATTCAATTTATCTCCTCCGGCAAATTGAATGGCCGTTTTTAATAAATTTTCATACTCTGTTGCATAGTCTTCGGCAGACTTGCCTTGATACTGGTTATTCACTCCTATCAATAGTGAAACCAAATCATATTTCTCTTTGATCTGAGCAATGTCAATTCCATTTTTCAAATTATCAGTACGCCATCCGGTAACAGCAATTATTTTGGGCGGCTCGACTGGCATTCCCTTTTCTGTCAGCGCCTTTGCCAGTTGCACAGGCCATCTATCACCTTCAGCTACACTCTCGCCAATGGTATAGGAATCCCCTAAAGCCAAATAAGTTTTAGGTTGTTTTGAGGTTTGTGCACACATAGAGTTCGAAACTATAATGATTAACGCAATTACTGCAATATTGAAATTGGTCCGCATACTTATTTCTTAGTATCTATCGCTCCATTCATTTTAGGATTGTCTATGTACTTACCAAACCAGTCTTTGTAACGCGTATAGCGATCTATTTGATAACTTGGTGTTCGTATGCCATGAAACTGATTAGGGTAAACTACAAACTCAGTAGGCACGCCCAAAGATTTTAAAGCCTGATACATTTGTTCTCCTCCAATGGCTGGCACATTGAAATCCTTCTCTCCCACCATATATAGAGTTGGCGTTTTTACTTTTTCAATATTAAAGAAAGGAGAAGAAAGCTCCATCCATTTATCCTTTGCTTCCCAAGGTAGTCCTAACTCCGTCTCATATTGCTTTGTGTACTGATCTGCCCCATACAACGACAACCAAAGTGCACTGCCTGCACCACTGGCTGCTGCTTTAAAGCGCGTATCTGCCGCTGTGATGTAGTCTGTCAAAATACCTCCATAGCTCCACCCACCTACACCCAAGCGATTAGGGTCAGCTTTACCTTCTTTGATCAAAAGATCCACTGCCCCCAATAAGTCCACTACCTCTTTATTTCCCCAATCAGCATAAATCGCTTTACTATAATCCATACCCCGCCCATTACTACCACGGTAATTGACGTTGGCCACCGCATAGCCATTGGCCGCATGCAATTGAGATATCAGATCAAATGAAAAGTCATCCTGTCCAGTTGGGCCACCATGAATCCATAAAATAAGCGGTAGTTTATTGTCCTTGGGAGCACCTGCAGGCCATAACAAAAGGCTGCCCACATCTGTACCGTCCTTACTTTTAGAATTAAAAGCCTCCACAGAAGCCAGGGTCAATGGTTTTAAAAATTCATCATGCACATGAGTTAGTCTTGTGGCTGTAGTTCCTTCAATTCCGAATACTTCGTAAGGAGTATGAACATCACTACTCAGTGTTACCCACTTGTTGCCAGGTCCACCTTGCAGTGAGCGAAACACTCTGTCTCCACTGGTAATTTTCTTCATTGCTGATGTAGCCACATCAAATGACACCACGTGCATCCTGCGATCATCCGCCATAGTAGTCCATATGGAATTACCATCATTTGACCATACAGGAGCACTCATGTCCCGATCTACTTTGGATGAAATGATTTTTGGTTCACCTCCGCTTACACTCACAACAGCAATTTGAGGCTGGTCATAAATATCGTATTCTGGCGTCCTCGATTTTAAATAAGCGATTGATTTACCATCAGGGCTCCATACCGGAGCCTCATCAGCATCCACCCACTTGGTCAATTGTCGTGGAGTGGCTCCCTGCTTTGCATCAATGATCCAAATATCAGTATTGTCGTTGCGGTCGGCATCGGGTGTACGATTACTTACAAAAGCAAGTTGCCTGGAATCTGGCGACCATGCTGGTCTTCCATTATCATAGTCTCCTTTGGTAATGGTGTCCAGTTTTTGAGTGGCTACATCAAATACATAGAGATGATTTCTTTTTCTTTCGAGGTAGCCTTCACCATCCGCCTTAAAATGATAGCGATCCATGGCTATTGGCTTTTTGGTTTTTTTCTTCTCTTCAGCTTCCGCTGGATCCTGATCCTTTATTGTCAAGACTATTTTTCTGGAATCCGGACTCCAATCGTAGTCACTTATACTGACCTTAAGGCTTGTTAGTTTTATTGCCTCTCCTCCCCTGCGGTCCATTTTCCAAATTTGACTTGACTTGGTATCGTAACGAGAAGATAAAAAGGTTAGGTATTTTCCATCCGGAGACCAACGTGGTGAACTTTCGCTTTCAGGGCTTGAAGTCAACTGTACAGTTTCTTTTCCATCCCAACTGACCATCCAAACATCAGAGTCGTATTTGTCCTTTGCAGAATCCGGTGAACTGACTACATAAGCTATCCACTTTCCATCCGGAGAAATCTGAGGATCGCTTACTGATTTGAGTCGATAAACATCAGAAGGCTGAATTAGCCTTTGTGAAAAAGCAGGCAATGCCAGGATTGCCAATAAGAAAAGTATAATGAAAGATTTCATAAGAGGATACATTTATCCCCAAATTATAAAATTTCCCTCTACCTAGACAGAAAATGCTAAAAGTAGATTATTCAAACCGGAGGGACTCGATAGGATCAAGCTTAGAAGCTTTAAACGCAGGATAGTATCCTGATAAAAGTCCGACAACCACACAAATGACTAGGCCGACAAACATCCAAAGCCACGGAATGACAAAACTATCAATGCCTATTGCGCTTGAAATCAGGTTCCCAATTCCAATACCCATAATGATCCCTGCTATGCCTCCTAAAATGCAAACTACTATAGCTTCGATTACAAACTGCTGACGAATAAGAAGGGGTGTTGCACCCAATGCTTTTCGCACACCCACCTCACGGGTTCTTTCTGTTACCGATACCATCATAATATTCATCAAAGCAATAGACGCACCCAGCAACGTAATAAATCCAACGCCAAAGCCTCCCATACGGAGTGCTCCAGTTATACTTTCCAAATTTTCAGCCAACGTCTCACTTTTTTCCATCTCAAACGAATTAGGCTCTCCTACTCGATCTTGTCTAATAGAACGCATGAGCCCTGTTGCCTCACCCATAGCCAACTCCAACTGTGAAGCATCAGTAATCCCGATTGTCAAATTGTATTCCAGCCCCCTCCCACTCGCCAATTGGTTAGCTACAATTACAGGGATGAATACCATGTTATCATAATTGTCTTCAGAGAGTTGCCCTTTCTCCACTAATACTCCAATCACTCTGAATCTTGTTCCTTTAAAGGAAACTTCCGAGTTAATAGGATCTTCGTTATCACCAAAGATTGTATCTACTATTTTGGATCCCAAAACCACCACTTTACTTCCAAACTCTGTTTCGATAGAGGATAAATTTCTACCCCTATCGATATTTAGTCCTTTGATGGCCAAGTATTCTTCGTTTACCCCCATCACACCAATATTGGGGTTGGTCTTTTTAGAATTGTGTTTTACTTCTGCAATTTGGGTAAGGCTCGCTGAAAGGCTTATCGAAGAGGGTATAGCAAAGCGGTCAATGAATTTTTCCATATCCTGCAAGTAAACAGGCCGCACCACTTCTTCTTTTATCCCTTGCTGGCTCCGGTTTCTATTTCTCTTGGAGTAAATATCAAACGTATTTACACCCAATGAAGACAAACTCTCTGAAACAGAGTACTCAATCCCGTCAATTGCGGTAAGGATTCCCACTAAGGAAGTAATCCCAATAGCAACAATAAGAGCAGTCAATATAGACCTTAAGAGGTTGGCTTGTACAGATCTTAAACCTTCCTTAAAATTTTCAAGCAGATTCATTCAAAAATCGTATAGATTACAAATCAAAAATAGGGAATGGTCGTTGTACTAAAGACTTTTAAGGCCCTAAAATGTTACATTCATATTGCTGATGAAAGAACTAACGATGCGGTTACTGATTTTGTTCTTCTTTTTAACCATAAGCAGGCTGGCTTGCGCCAATTATGTGTTCATTCCTATGGACACAAAACAGACAAATCACCTCAAAGCCTATGGAATCGCCTATTGGATTCTGGAAAAGGACATTGAGGTAGACTGGCTGCTTAATTATCGTGGTGGCAGTTTTATGTGCAAATACCAACCAGCTATACAGAACGAATTGGTGGTACGTGGGGTGAGTTTCGAAATCATATCGGATGCCCAGGCCAATGGCATTATTACTGAGATTGCAAGCCCTGCGGTGAATTATGACCTCATGAAGCTGGAAAAGTATCCAAAAATTGCAGTGTATACGCCCAAAAGCAAGCAACCCTGGGATGATGCCGTAACGCTTGTGCTTACATATGCCGAAATCCCATATGATGTCATTTTCGATGATGAAATTATAAAAGGCGATTTGCCCAAATACGATTGGATACATCTCCATCATGAAGATTTCACTGGCCAGTATGGAAAATTTTATGGGAGCTATGCCAACATGCCGTGGTATATCGAAGCCCAAAAAGAAGCTGAAGAAATGGCCCGAAGGAATGGATTCCACAAGGTATCCCAGCTTAAACTGGCAGTATCCAAACGGATCAAAGAGTTCGTAGCCGGAGGTGGCTTCCTTTTTGCGATGTGTTCCGCCACAGATTCCTTTGATATTGCATTGGCTGCAGAGGGCATAGATATTTGCGAACGCATGTATGACGGGGACCCAGCCGATCCTCAAGCTCAAGAAAAACTTGATTACGAAAAATCACTGGCCTTCACAGATTTTCGGATTTCCAGAGATCCTTATCAATATGAGTTTTCTGACATTGACAACAATGCTCCAGAAAGGGGGCTTCGTCAAGACAATGATTACTTCAACTTATTTGAGTTCTCTGCTAAATGGGATCCAATCCCAACCATGCTCACTCAAAATCACACAAGGGTAATAAGAGGTTTCTATGGTCAGACCACAGGATTCAAAAAGCATTTGGTAAAATCTGATATTGTGATCATGGGTGAAAATAGAGACATCAGGGAAACTAAATACCTACATGGCGTGTTGGGTAAGGGGTTCTTTACTTTTTATGGAGGTCATGACCCTGAAGATTATCAGCACACTGTGGGTGAAGAGCCTACCGATTTGAATTTACATCCAAATTCGCCTGGCTATAGGTTAATTCTTAATAACATTTTATTCCCCGCAGCAAAGAAGAAAAAACAAAAGACCTAATTAAACTTTCTAGTGCATTCTGTCCGCACGTACTTCTAAAGTAGCAACAATCTCTGCCTCTTCTTTCAATAATTCCCGCCAACGATTCTCTACCCAGTCAGAGTCCTTGTATTCTTTCGCCAGAGACAAAAACGTTTTATAGTGCCCTGCTTCACTCACCATTAATTCATAATAAAACTTACTTAGTTCCACATCACCTATCTCCTTCCATAGCAAACGAAACCTTTCACAACTTCTTGCTTCGATCAAAGCATTCATCAAAAGCTTCTCTACCAATTGATCTTTCCGATTCCCACCCTTCCTGATTATTTTTTGGAGTTTTTCTACATACTCATCCTTGCGAGGCATTCCAAAAGACATTTCTCTTTTCTTGAGTTCATCGATCACCCTTTCAAAATGCCCCCATTCTTCAGCCACAATTGGAGTAAGCGTTTCTACTAATCTTTTCATCTCCGGATACTGAATAATTAAGGAGATACAAGATGAAGCAGCTTTTTGTTCGCAGTAAGCGTGATCAATTAAAATGTCATGAATATTCTTCTCAGCAATGTTAACCCACCTGGGATCGGTGGGCAACGTCAATCCCAGCACATGCTTTTCCATCATCAATCAAATAACAGGAGTTCAAACCCGAAGTCCATTATGTTGCGTTGACCTGGATAAACTGGCGTAGCCAAGTAGCCAGATTTTGTAATGAACTGCATCAGATTATTGTACTTAAAGAAGAATCGGCCACGTTTCATCTTTCCATTAAGAAAGATATCCGTCAATGGAAATGACGGAGATCTCACCTCATCTTGAACATAATATTGTTGCATAGCGGGATCATATCCGAAATCATAATAGGCAGATTTCCAGTGGAAATCGATACCTATCTGCACCTCGAGGTTATTATTAAAAATTTGATTTTCATAAGCTAATTGCGTGTTGACAAAAAGCTCAGGCACGCGCAATGCATCATCATCATTGAAAAGAAAAGATGAATAAATTACCTGAGGCCTCAGGTACATATTTCTGAAAAACCTTACTTCGAACCTCAATTCAGGAGATAACAATTCCTGCTTACCGGAGGATTGAATAGGGAGTACTGTCTGAGAAGTACTATCATAAGTATCCTGTTTGAAATAGATATAATCTCTTAACGAAGTGAACTTAACTCCAGGCGAAACAAACAATCTGCCCATCCGAAATTTACCGAAAGCCTCTAGTTGTGTTGAAAATGTGTTTCGAAACTGATTGTCCCATAAATCAAATGACCCGTTATAAGCATTATAAATAAATGGTGGCTTTGATAATAACTGAGTAGCTTTTGCATCAATCCATTTCGATTTCAGCGTGGCCTCCGCTCTGTAATTTCCCCCATCAAGGTATTCCAACCAGGCAGTAAGGTGTGTGAGTGAGTCATGCTCGTAAGATAGTCTTCCGCCAACATAGTACTCATCGTCTGTCAGTGGAATATCGAGCGTATCCTCAGTGATATATTTATATCGGAACTTATAGGCTCTGCTCTTTACATATCCATTGTAAAACACCTTTCCAATTTTCCCTTTAATACCTAATTCATTGCTCCAATAAGAAAAACGAGTACTGTCACTTATATCATCTGGAGTTTCATCAACTACATTTACATTGTCATAGTATTCTACAGGGTCACCATCCGTCCCCAAATCATCCTCGTAAGTATTAACTTTCTTACCCAAATCAGATTGGTGATAGAGCTGCAACCCATTACTAATACGGTATTGATGGAAAAGATGAACTTGGTTTTGGAGTTGCACGCTGCTTGCTTCCGTCAATTTCGGAGTGATATTTGGTTCAAAAAGCGATTGATAGGTTGAGTCTGTAACCGTTTCTAAAACATTGACCCCTCCCATCTCTACTACACTGTGGCGAATTCTTCTGTAATTAAATAAAAGTTGGTATTTATTATTTTCGCTTCGGTATGCCGTATACGCATCATAATAATGGCTGATGGTTTGTCTGTCTCCTTTATTGGCACGAAGGATTTGCTTATCCACTAAAATTGGACGGTAATTAAAGCCAAAGTTCCATCGCTCGTTGATGTTTCTGCTGAACTCTATTCGAGTCATTGCTCTACCCTGACCTCCCCAAATTATTTGCAATCTGGTGTAAGGTGATTTGGTATCAAAGTACTTTGGCTCTTCCGTGAGAAAATATTGATCGTACACACGAAATCCAGTTGAAACACCAATAGATCCTTCAAGCACCGGGAATATCGGAAACAAAGGAGTACCAACATTCCCTAAATCCTTATAGGTATTATTCAGTCTACTTACATAATTCCACCGATGGTAGTTATGAATAGAGGTGTCTATGGTCTGATAAGTGTTTCTATCATAGAATAAGTCCTCTTCCGTAATCCATTTGGTAGTGTTAGGACCATATACGTTTCGTGTAGAATCATCTACTACCTGTGAACCCCTTCTTTGCGCCTTGGAGGCGGTGGAAAGAAGAATGGCAAAAAGTACAAGGGTTAAGATTCTTAAAAACACAGTTGCAAAGATAATTTACTCGCTCGCAGAATTCGACTCGGCAGCAGCCTTTTCAATAGCATCATGCACGAGATTATCAAATTCCACACCATTTTTGACAAAACCCATTTCAATGGGCAGAAAAAAGCAATCTAAATCGTTGAGAAGATCAGCAAATTTTGGATCGAGCAAACGCACCATATCCTTTTCCGTGGTCAGAATAGAGATCTTTTTCTCCTGATTCTGAATGAAATTCTTTATTTGCACAATATCCTTGAGTGTATATAAATGATGGTCTTTGAACTTGAAGTGTTTGATCAATTCAAAATTGGCACTTACATAGTTTTCAAGAGGCTGTGGTTTTGCTATCCCTGATAACAAGACCACCTGCGACTCGATGGGCAAACTAGTTTGCTGAAATGGCTGTGGGCTTCCATATTGGATAAAAGAAAAGAAAACTGGCTTATCTCCTGCATACCGTGCGATTTTCCTTTTGATATCCGATTGCACTTCCTCATCAACTACCTCATTACATTTTGTAACCACAATAATATCTGCCCGCTGCACTTCCTTTCTGCCTTCCCGGAGTCTCCCCATCGGCAGCAGAAAATCTTTATAGAAAGGCTTTTCAAAATCCGTTAGCAAAATATTTAAGTGAGGCCTTACCCTGCGATGCTGATAGGCGTCATCCAGTAGAATTAGAGAAGTGTCTTCATACTCCTGGAGTATATTTGGAATGGCAAAAGCTCTATCCTCACCTACCACTACTTTCACCTCTTCATTATAATTTCGATAAAATTGATAAGGCTCATCGCCTAATGTAGAAGCATTATCATTGTCAGATGCAAACCTAAGTCCTCTCGTCCGCCTCCCATATCCACGGCTTAAAGTGGCAATTGCATATTCCTTTTTAAGGAGCCTGATCAGATATTCAATTGCGGGGGTTTTACCAGAACCTCCAACATTAAGATTTCCTACATTGACTGTGGGCACATCAAATTGAAATGATTTTCTATGCCCTATAGCGTAAAGATGATTTCTAATACCAGTAGCAATCCGGAAGATCACTGCAAAAGGGAACAACAACACACTTAGCACACTCATCTCGGTGGAGACCTATATCTTCGTATTTTTGTCAAAACTAAGCATTCGATGGAAACCGTAAAGATAAAAGACGTTACTTCTCATCTTGAAAGCATGGCCCCCGGTGCCTATCAGGAGAGCTACGACAACAGCGGGCTGATAACAGGTAACCCTGATTGGCCTGTAAATGGTGTATTAGTAACATTGGACTGTATAGAAATAGTGGTGGAAGAAGCTATTCAACAAAAGTGCAACCTTATCATTGCCCACCACCCCATTGTATTTAAGGGATTAAAAAGGCTTACGGGAAAAAATTATGTGGAAAAAACCATCATAAAAGCCATTAAAAACGATATAGCCATCTATGCCATTCACACCAACCTCGACAATGTGCTCAATGGCGTGAATTATAAGATTGCAGAAAAACTCGGCCTTTCTGGTCTAAGAATACTAGCTCCCAAAGCCAATACACTGAGTAAGTTGGTCACCTTTATACCAAAGGACGCTGCTCAACCTGTACTGAATGCATTGCATGCTGCCGGAGCCGGTAACATTGGTAACTATAAGAACTGCAGTTTCAGTACCACTGGAACTGGTTCTTTTCAGCCAAATGATAAAGCAAACCCACAAGTTGGGAGAGTGGGGAAACAAGAGCAGGTGGAGGAAATCCGGGCCGAATTGATATTCCCCTTAATGCTCGAAAACAAGATAATTTCCGCTCTGAAGAAATCGCATCCGTATGAGGAAGTAGCCTATTATCTTACTTCGCTTAATAATGATAATCAAGAGGTGGGGTCAGGGGTAATTGGGACACTGGAAACTCCTACGGAACCAAAGGTGTTTTTGGATCGCCTCAAAGAGAGTATGAAAACAGCATCCATAAGGCATACTGCATTGTTAAGTAAGCCCATTCAAAAGGTGGCCATTTGCGGGGGGGCTGGAAGTTTCCTTCTTCCAGCAGCCAAGGCGCAAGGTGCCGATGTGTTTGTTTCTGCCGACTTCAAATACCACGAATTCTTTGATGCAGAGGGGCAAATCCTAATTGCAGACATAGGACACTACGAAAGCGAACAATTTACTAAAGACCTGCTAAAAGAGGTTTTAGAAGAAAAATTTAGTAGTTTTGCAGTCTATTTTTCGAAATCGGTCACGAATCCAATAAGTTATTTGTAAATAATGGAAAATCCAACAGTCGCCCAAAAACTCGAAGCCCTAGTAAAACTCCAAACCATAGACACAAAGATTGATCAACTTAAGAAATTAAGAGGTGACCTTCCGGACGAAGTTCAGGATCTTGAGGATGAAGTAGAAGGGTACAAAACAAGGATGGGGCGCTTTGAGGCGGACCTTGAAGAGTTGAATGAATCCATTAAGAATAACAAAGAGGGGATAAAAGAAGCAGAAAAGCTAGTTAAGAAATATAACGAACAGCAGAAAAACGTTAAGAACAACCGAGAGTACGATGCCATTACTAAGGAAGTTGAACTTCAAGAATTAGAAGTTCAAATCTGCGAAAAACGCATCAATGAAGCCAAGGATAAAATTGAATTAAAGAAGCAGGAAATTGCTGGAATTGAAACACTAATCAATGAACGCAACGAAGATCTGACCAATAAGAAAAACGAACTGGATGAAATTCTTGGTGAAAGTCAGGAAGAAGAAGCCAGCCTGTTGGCTGACCGTGAAAAAGCGACCAAGAAAATAGAAGATAAATTACTGAAATACTACGAGCGTTTACGCACCAGCTTATCCAATGGACTTGCTGTAGTACGTGTGGTGCGCGGAGCAGCAGAAGGGTGTAACATTATTATCCCTCCACAAAAAATTGCTGAAATTCGTGAAAAGAAGAAAATTGTAATTGATGAGCATTCTGGACGTATTCTTGCTGATGTTGACATGCAGTCAATGGAAGAGGAGAAAAAGCCCAAGAAAAAAGCTGCGCCAAGAAAAAAGAAAGTTGGCTAAAGGCAACACGATATTGTACCAAAAAAAGGCAGGCTCAATCGCCTGCCTTTTTTTATTATTACTCTCCCCCGTAT
>JBATLM010000140.1:0-4482 GCA_049289315.1 Cyclobacteriaceae bacterium | reverse complement strand
TCGCTTACTTGCGCTATTGAACCGGTAATTTGATTTAGAAATTTGAGGCTTTCCTGGGGGTTCTGTGCCTTAAAAGCTTGGGATAAGGCTTTTGTTACATTTTCAGAAACAGCATTGCCTTTCTGAGCCAAGCTGTTGAAGGAAACAACAGTAATAATTATAAATGAGAGAAAGCGACCCATAGACAAGACAGAGAGATACCTAATTTAAGGTTTTTGCTTAAAAAATAAGCACTTCTAACAATTAGATTTAAGATAGGCTATCTAATACCGCGCTCTTATTTTTACTTGCGGTTGAGGTTAATACATTACCAAGCCTATATTTATAATCTTAAAATTTAGTGATATGTATAGACCAGTAATAATTGTCATGGTGTTTTTAGCCTTAAGTGTAGAACTGGCTCAGGGTCAGGTCACACCCGATGCTGAAAACGCCATCAAACAAATAAAGCCCAGCCATATTAAAGCAGACATGACCTACCTGGCGGATGACTTACTGTTGGGAAGAAAGCCGGGTACTCCCGGGTTTGCATTGGCATCCAAATATGTAGAAGCACAATTTATAAGTATTGGTTTACAGCCTGGTGTGGAGGGGAGGTCGTATGTGCAACCTGTTACATTAAAGAGCGGAGTGGTAGAGGATGCAAAAAGCAGTTTGAGTCTTATTAAAAAGGGCAGTGCGGAGGCGCAAGTTTTTGGTAAGGACTACGTATTGCAACCCAACCTGGTCCTTAATACTTCTGAAGTTTCAGCTCCACTGGTTTTTGTGGGCTATGGCGTACATGCACCTGAGCTTGGTTATGATGATTATAATAAAGTAGATGTAAAGGGAAAGATCATTGTGTTTTTTGATCAGGCTCCAGAATCATTCCCATCTAATGAACGTGCTTACTTTTCGTCCGCCTCAACGAAATATGAAGAAGGAGTGAAGCGTGGTGCCGTGGGTGTGCTCTCTATGCAGTTGCCCGGAGATCCACGAAGAACCTGGGAATCTACCGTTAACCGATCTAAATCAGGAACCACTCGTTGGGCGGACAAACAAGGCAAAGCACAAAATACTTTCGAAGAGCTAAAAGTAATTGGTGTATTCAATACTGAGTATGCAGATAAGCTGTTCTCTAATTCGAATAAGAAAATGGAAGCAGTTATTGAAAGCATCAAAGCGAACAAGCCAATGTCGTTTGCGCTCAACATTGATGCAGCAATGAAAGTAACTACCAATACCACATCCATTCAATCTTCTAATTTGATAGGTTTAATTCCAGGCAGTGATCCGGTATTGAAAAATGAATACGTAGTTTATGCAGCTCATGTGGATCATGTGGGGGTAGGCACACCCATGAAAGAAGACTCTATATATAATGGTGCGCATGACAATGCTTCGGGTACTTCTATACTACTGGAAGTAGCCCGTACTTACATGCGATTGCCCGAGCCGACTAAGCGCTCTATAATAATAGCCATTGTTACAGGTGAAGAGATGGGTTTATTAGGATCAGATTATTTTGCCCATAACCCTACTGTGCCAAAGGGAAGCATAGTAGCGAATTTTTCAATTGATATGCCATTCTTCTTTCACCCGATATTGGATATCGTACCCTACGGTGCACAGCACTCCAGTCTATCGAAGCCTTTGAGTGCAACGGCCAAGTATCTCAACATTGGTATCGCTCCCGATCCCTTTCCAGAGCAGGTAGTGTTCATTCGCAGTGATCACTATAGTTTTATTAAAAAGGGAATACCAGCATTGTTTATAAAGAGTGGTTTTAAATCTGTGCCAGAAGACAAGGAAGATTGGAGTGTGAAAGATGTGGCTTGGAGAAGTACTACTTATCACAAACCCAATGACGACATGAGTCAGGCATTTGATTTTGATGCAGCCGGAACACATGTGAAAGTAAATTTCCTCACCGGCTATCAGGTAGCGAATGATCCACAACGACCAACATGGAATCCTGGAGATTTCTTTGGAGGAAAGTTTGGTCAGCAACCACTGAAGATTGAAAAGAGATAAGAATCTATTTATAATTTAACATTAACCATTAATAATTAATAGAGGTGTCAATACAATCAGCGAAAGATTTTGAAGGAATGAAGCACGCATCTGAAGTGGTAGGGGAAACACTTGCGAAGATGATAAAGCATGCTACTCCGGGTATGTCTACCAAAGAGTTGGATGAGTTTGGGTTTGAAATATTAAGCAGCTATGGTGCTAACCCTGCACCTAATAAAGAATACGACTTTCCGGGTTGGACTTGCATCAGTGTAAACAACGAAGCTGCACACGGCATTCCTTCTGCCACTCGATTTTTGCAGGAAGGCGATCTGGTGAATGTAGATGTTTCCGCAGAGGTGAATGGGTACTATGGTGATAACGGATCTTCCTTTGTATTGGGCAACGACACCCAAAACTTGAATCCTTTAGTGAATGCCTCCAAAGAAATATTGTTAGGAGCAATCAGTAGAATAAAAGGAGGTGTAAGAATTTCAGATATAGGAGGTTATATTGAAAAGGAAGCAAAGCGAAGAGGGTTTATCACATTGAAGAACCTGGTAGGTCACGGCATCGGAATGAAACTACATGACGAGCCTTTTGAGCTGCCCAACTTCAACGACCGACACAATAGGAATCGATTTAAAGTAAATACCGTGGTGGCGCTGGAAACATTTATCTCCACTAAATCGCGCTATGTAGATACCATGCCTGATGGGTGGACACTACAGGCAAATGATGGAAGCTTTGTGGCGCAACATGAACATACCTTAATTGTAACAGACGGGCATCCTATTATTCTTACCAGTAATAACGGTATTTGATTAAATTTTTAACAATGCCGCGTTGAAGTATGGACTTAGTTACTCAACCCTAACGCCTTAGCTTTAAGCCCTAATTTTTAACCCCCACTGGCGCGGAAGTTACTTCCGTGCCTACTACACCTACTAAGGTCTCTATACCTTTTTCACTGGCTCTTAAATGGAAGTTACTTCCATATCTTACTAATATTACCTTATGCAATTATAAGGTAATCCTGTTTATCTTTAGATATTCCGTAGGTATCTGTGCATGAGTGAAAAATATAAAGTATCAGACCAGGACAGGTTGCACTTCATCACCTTTGCTGTTGTGTATTGGGTAGACGTGTTCTCCAGGCAGCTCTATCGAGACATAATTATTGATAGTATTAAGTTCTGCCAAAAAGAGAAAGGGCTAGTCGTATCAGGCTGGTGTTTAATGAGTAACCATATTCATTTGATTGTTGGAAGGGAGGGCGAGAATAGTATTGAGTCTATTGTTCGCGATTTTAAGAAATACACCTCAGTTCACATTTGTAGAGCAATAGAGAATAACAACAAGGAGACCAGAAGAGAGTGGATGCTTGACCTATTCCAAAAGGCAGCATTAGAGAGTAGCAAACATCAAAAGTATATGTTCTGGCAAAATCAGTATCATCCTATTGAATTGGATACTAATGAAATACTCGATCAGAAGTTAGAATATGTTCATGATAATCCTGTTCGGGCTGGGATAGTGGATAGACAAGAAGATTATTTATTTAGTAGTGCAAGGGATTATTGCACAAATCAGAAGGGGTTGGTTGATATTAGGTTTATTGAATAGAGGAGCACGGAAGTAACTTCCGCGCTAGAGAAAATACTAGATACTGGATTCCGGATGTTGAAGGTACTATTGAAGATCTCACTACTCTGAAATGCTGAGGCACGCCTGCCTGCCGAAGACAGGAAGCGTCTTTGCAATTCGAAGTGGTACTTGGTTCTGGATGCCAGTAACAAGAATCCAGAATCCAGATTTAAAGCTTCTTAATCTTAATATTCCTGAACCAAGTCAATCCACCGTGATCTTGCAATCCAATATATCCGGTTTTGTACTTGCCGTAGTCAGGATAGTCTTTCCACTTACCGGCAACCTTTCTGGTTTCCCAATCTTCTGACCACGGTACAAACTCAACGGTCTTAACGCCATTCAACCAGTACTCCACTTTCTCTGGTGTGAAGCGAATTCGGGATTCGTTCCATTCACCTGCAGGCTTTACAACTTTGTTGGCCGCAGGATCGTACATGGCATAGTCGGCCCCTACAGTTTGCCAATTTTCAATGGGCTCAGGAAAGCCAATGTCATCTATCAATTGATACTCGGGAGCATTTTCATACAATGCTGCGTACTGTTTGCCTTCCGCCACATGATAGAACAGCCCGCTGTTTCCTCCTTCGGAAATCTTCCATTCCAACGAAAGGTCAAAGTTCTCAAATTCTGCTGCGCCATAAATAATATCGCCACCAATGTCTCCTCCTTTACCCAATGCTTTCAGCATACCTTCTTCAATAATCCATCCATCGGGCAAAAAGGCTTCATTGTAACCTCTCCATCCTTCCGTAGAGGTACCATCAAATAGTATTTCCCAATCAGCTGTTGTATCGGTAGATGCTTCCTGTTTTTCTTTTTTAGGAGTACAAGCGGCAACAA
>JBATLM010000139.1:0-6449 GCA_049289315.1 Cyclobacteriaceae bacterium | reverse complement strand
AGAAACCTACCGATGAGTTCTTCAACTCCTGTATAAATATCAGCGCAATCGAAAGTATTGATCCCAGCCTCGGCAAAAGCAAACATATCTTCCACGGGATCATTACCTGTCCCCTGACTGTGACCCTGTGACAATTGCCACCCACCTTTAACAATTCTAGAAATTTGAAACCCAGGCGCTAACTCAATTTTTTCTACTTCCATTAGTTCTCTAACCAGTCATCGTTTTCCTCAGGCAATGGTACGATCGTAGTATCAGCTCTGTTAAATTTTCTTTTTCCAATTCTACTGATCTTAAACTGTGCGCCACAATGAGGATCGGGGCAAGCTATAATATGATCCGTTGCCATCCAATCAAATTTATTTAATGGCCTTTGCTTGGGTGGTAATAATGGAAGCAATGCCGCCAATGCATATAGAGAGAACGGTCGATCAGGAGGAAAATGAATGTTTTCACCTCTCACTTCAAACGCATCGCCCACCTTGTGGCTACACACAAAGGGCTTATCTCCTTCAATGGTTTCTACTTTCAAATCAAACAATACAAACTCCTGATCACTCATAATTCAAACTATTGATTAACGTTGGCTTTTACTACCTCTACTACTTTTCCTTTTTTACGTGTGTATACCGCACGATCGTACATTGCCTCACAGCTTACTGCAGGTAAATAATAAGACCCTGCATAACTTGCCGTGAGCAATACCTTAAACGTTTTTCTCTGATTAGGCGCCAAATCAAAATAAGTATATACCCTATCATCACGAATATCCTGATAAGTTGGGATGTCTCCACTTAATCTGTCTTCCACTTCCTCCAATCTTAAATTATTAATCTCCCATCCACTTGGGAATATTTGATTCAGCGCCAGGTTCTTGTAAGCTCCACGCAACCCGGGATTAGCGACAGTAACCGTGACTACAAACTCCTGACTTTGCTCCAACTGAACGGGGTCAATAGGATTACCCTTTGTATCCGCATACGAGATTGCCATCTTCAAATTACTTTCCTCATCTTCTTCCGCACCTCGTGCAGGCACGCCACCCTGTATCACACTCACATAAAGTGATCCACCACTTGTATTGGCAAATTGCAGCGAGCCCGATTTTGTTTGATCAACAGGCAATTCAATTTGGGCAATCGGCAATTCTGTACTTGCAGAAACCTCCTTGCCATTAAATGTATAAGTAAACTTGATGTTTCCTTTCTGTTCTGAACTTGCAAATGACCCCACCGCCTTTAGACACCATGATAATGTCTGTGTGCTCATCCATGAATTGGAGTTACTCAATTCTGTAGATATCTCCTTGAGGAGTTCAAATCCTTTGGTCTTTTCACCTAACATCAATAGCGTTTCCAGGATGATTGCTTTGTCCCTCATATCCGAACCATAGGTATATGACATCTCCTGATAAGGCGACACCTTTGTAGAAACATTGGCAATTAAACTTTTTCCGGCTTCTGGTTGTCCTGCCTTTACGTAAGCGGCTGCCAGCATCCATTTAGATGATGCCGATAAATCTGACATCTCTCTCAGTCTGTTCATAGCACTTAGCTCAGGGTTGCCAGCCAAAGCCAAAGAATACAACCGATAAGCCTGAATGAGCTCTCCTCTGCTATACTCTTTACCTGATCTCCACGATTGCGCTTTATCTTTTTGATATTTCTTCCAACGTTTAAGCATATCGTTTGGAACAAAATACCCTTTAGCGGAAGCTTCTACTAAAAAATGACCGGCATAAGTTGATCCCCAACTATCGGAGTCATCGCCACCCGGCCAGTATGCAAAGCCGCCATCTCGGGTAACGAAGAGACGCAACCGATCTATTGCTGCCTTTACATTGGTTTGCATTTTATTTTTCTGTTGATCATTAACCACCATAATCTGATCCAGATACAGTTGGGGAAAAACAGATGATGTGGTTTGCTCTATACACCCATATGGGTAGTTGAGTAAGTACTTCAGTCGTTGACCCAAATTCACTGGAGGCAAACTCGATACTTCCAACGTAGCAGTATTAGTACCTACCACACCAATAGGGGCCAAAGAAGCGCTCCAAGATTTCCCTGCAGTCACAAAATTATCCTGAACCTTTGTGACCGGAGGGTTAGGGTTCCTCACCTCTATATCAATTACATCCGTTGCTTTGTAATTACCTGAAGATACGGTTACTTCTACTTTCGCGAACCCAGTTTCGCTTTTTACAGCCAATTCAAAATCGGTCGTGAAGTCTGTATTTCCATTCATATTTATGGTCTTGCTGCTGCCATTAGGTAAAGTAAGTGGCCCTGTCACTTTCACCTCCACCTTCACATCACGAATACTTTTCTCCATTGAGAACAGCGTAATCGGGAGTTTTAATTTTTCCTCCGGCCCTAATACACGCGGCAAAGTAGCCAACACCATGAGCGGCTTTCTTACTGGTGTCGCTTTATCTGTTTTTCCATATGCGCCTTCATAACCAGCCACCAACATGGTTTTCACTGACCCTATATACTGTGGCATAATGAAACGGTGCTCGTTGCTTCTACCATCAAGTGTAACGGGACCGAAAAACTTTACAACGGGTTTAAACCGATTTGCTTTGCTATCATCCTCCTTACTACTCATTTCACCATCCCCACCTATAGCTAAAAGTCTTTCTATTCTTCCGCCAAAAGCACCCATCACCTCATCGTACAAATCCCAGGTCTTTACTCCCAAAGCCTCTCTTGCATAAAATCGTTGCCAGGCATCCGGTGTAGTAAACTTGGTAAGATCCAACAAGCCTTCATCTACAACAGCCAAAGTATAGGTCATATCGCGACTATTCTTCTCAGAAACTTTAATCACCACTTCTTTACCTGGCTCTAACACATCCGGCATCTCGATAACAGGTTCCAAATGTGTTTGGGGATCCTCTACCTGAATGGGAATAACACCATAGAGGCGAATAGGTAAATCATTGACAGTTTGTGAGTGAGGTTGCAACAGTGTAGTGTGGATAAACACATTGGGAGTCATCTCAGGTGTGATGTCTATAGCAAATTGATTATCCCCTTTCTGTGTTTCTACCCAATAGGTTTGTATCACCCTGCTGCCGCTTTCCACACTTACCAATGCTCTCCCCTGTCCACTACCCGGAATCACCAAATTGGCTTTCTCACCAATATTATAAACGGGCTTATCTGATGAAAAGGATAGCATGGTGGCTCCCGAAGAATTACCTCTCGCTCTTCCTGCCCAGCCTGGCCAATCGATATACACAAACTTTCCTGTGCTGTGACCAGATACAGGATCATAAGCTTTCACAAAAAATCTTCCCCACTCAGGATAGTCGATTTGAAAATCCCAATGTCCTTTTCCGTTAACCGTATTAATTTTTCCTGTCTTCACCGGCCGCGAATATCTGCCCGACATGTAATTGGCATTGTCTTCGGAATTGTCCCACCACCATCTCCACTCAACTTTATATAGCGACATTTCAATACCGTTGTGAGAAACTGGGTTGCCATCCGCATCCACAGTCACGACTTCTGCACGCTGTGTAGTATCTGTAAGCAACATGCCTCGCTTGTCACCTTTCGGTAAGCGAACACCTGTAAATGAAGTATATGGGTAATAGGGGATGCTAATTCTGTCGATGCTAAAGTTTCCGCTTTCCTCAAAAACCTTTCCTCTAAAAATAGCATTTAACTTTCCAGGAGCTGATTCTGAAACGCTAATGGATGCATTGACGGTCGCCTTCCCTTCTTCATCGGTATATCCCTCAAAAACCGTTTGCGATTCGCTATAAAAATCTATTGTCGGATCATCAAAAGCATAATCAGGATAGCGATCAAATTTTGTTTGCGCTTTATTTAAAATGACTTCAAATTCTGCTTTCAGGTTTTTACCAGGAGCTCCGTGCAACCAATTTACTTGCAGGTTCCCGGATACATTGTCATTAGCTGCCGTAAGCTTATCTACACCAAAATCAAGGTTGATTTTTAACCGGTTCGGCTTAACGGTTTCGATCTTCAGCGTTTTAGTAAACTGCGTTCCACCCACTTTCACTCTACCCAACCAATTGCCTGTTGGATCATCCTCAGACGTGGCAGTCGCAAATTTATAGAAGCCATTTTCTGCACTTGACCGTACAAGCCGATTTGTAATTTGCCCCTGTGGGTTTTGCATTTCAAAAACTACAGGGTGATTAGCAGGCAGTAACTTAAGCTTATCCTCTAAAAGAAAAGTAAGGTAAAGGGAATCACCTGGCCTCCATACTCCTCTCTCTCCATATAAAAATCCCTTCAGTCCTCTATCAACGCGTTCGCCTCCTACGTCAAAATTGCTAAGGGACAATGACTCTCCATCATTTAATTTCAAATAGCCTCGCTGATTGCCATTCTTTGCCAAAAGGACAAACGGAGTCTTCTTTGATGTAAAAGTTGCTTTTCCATCTGCACCTGTTGTAGCCGTACCTATAACCTGTTGTTGAAAATCATATAACTCCAACTGAACACTTGATACTGGCTCAGTGGTTCTCAAGTCATTCACAAAAACAATCGTACTTCCATCACCTCCACGTTTTGCAATCAAACCAAGATCTGAAGCAATTACATTTGTTTTTACTGACCTGCTACTGTTGTAGTAGGAAGAATGACACGGATTATCGCGCTGTCTCCAGTCGTAATCATCATCGTAATAATAATCCTCATATGAATCCCAATAACTACCTTCATCCATTTCCATCTGATCCCAATTCTCCTCTTCAAACCCAGACATTTCATTGGATAGGGATGTATCCTCCACCATGCCATCACATACATAAGCCAAATACGATTTCTTAAAGTTTAACCTAACCTGATAAATAGCCCCTGGTTCGGTATTGATCATCGTAGACAAATCCAGCGTAAAGCGGTTCCATTTTCCAAAATCAGTAACACTGGCATTGTCAAGTGACACTTTCTTTTTTAGAACAGCTCTTCCAACCCTTCTTAGTTCTGAATTGCCATTCAAATTGTTTACCTGCAAAAACTGAAGCACATTCTGCTCATATATTTTTAGTATGGTCACATCTACAGCCTTAATATTCACAGCTTCAAACGGCATGATAAGACCATCCGTGCTTGGAAGGATAGATCCTTTACCCGTAAACCGCACTGCGGGTTTCACTTGTTCAAATTGCACATCAAATGAGTTTCGTTTGCTCATCCTATAGTCTAAAATATTTCTCACTCCTGCTTCGATGGTGAGCGATTTACTTCCCGTTTGTCTGGCAGGTGGGTATACCTTGATCTCGTTGTCTTTGATTTCATATTCAAGGCTACCTAAGCCTTCAATCCGAATAAGACCATCTAGATTTTGCTTTTCTTTAAGTGGATCTGAAAACTGAATTACCACTGACTGCGATGATGCCTGATCTACTTTCACATTGGTAACAGTAAAATCTCCAAGCGCAGGCACTTGTATTTCTTCATCTACAGTTTGGTCAATACCTAATGCCTCTCCATCCAATGCAAGTCTTACCGTGGAGGCAGCTTCTTTCCGAGCAACTTCTTCGACCGTAAAAGCATGTTGCTTTCCATCAGAAGCATGCGCCCATGAGACAGAAAGTATTTTGCCATCTTGTTGTGCCACCATCATTTTTTCAACAGCTTCCTTCTCTGCAAAATCCGCAGTGGAGAGCGTGCCCTCAATTTTTTGCCTGGTCAGCTCAGTCTTTACATAAGGAAGAATATTATCTACAGCCAATCCGAAATTCTGCGGAATTACCCGGAAAGAATAGTTGAAAGTTTCCAGCCCTTGGGGAACAGATAAAAGTTTTGAGAGGTAAAAATCGAGTTCGTAGGTCTGACCCGATGTCATTCTGTTTTCAGGAGTGTATTCTACCGTCCTCATGTCGAGCCACACTGCTTTTCCACTAACGGAAGGCTTAAATGAAAACAGCTTTCCAGCATCCTTGCCCACCATATCAAGGTCAACTACATCCTTAGCTAAAATAATACGAATCGGAGATCCCGAACTTATTACACCTGCTGTATAAGAAGATACGTACTCTCCAAAGGCTGGATTAATTGCACCTGGATTGTCTTTCTGAGAAGTGCCTGTTGTATAGTAAAAGACAAAAACAACAATTAGTAGCACAACCAAAGCTCCATAGCCAATTTTCTTATAATATGCTTTCATATTTTATTAATTAATTATCAACTGTAGGAAATAACCGGCTCACACTCCGAATGTATCAAGGAACAGATAGCATTTGACCTCTTCATAGGGATATTGTTAGCGAACTTTGAATATCGAGAAATAAATCAAATTTAGAGTTGAAACGAAATGCATTTATTCTAATTACTTTCAAATGCCAAAAAACCCTTATTAGGGTCGTATTTACTTGGGTAACAAAGCTTGGGCACATAACTTTGCGACTAGAAAATAACCTACTAGTCCCACATGGAGTTTTTAAGCACGGAGTATTACGGCAACAC
>JBATLM010000138.1:0-9523 GCA_049289315.1 Cyclobacteriaceae bacterium | reverse complement strand
GGGCTATACCGACTTTATGGTAAAAAGCGGCTATGATCCGTTTACATCAAAAAATCCTTTTAATATTCATAAGGACGTAACTTTGAAAAATGCTGAGATGCGGATGGGAGGGAATCCATCCTTGTTGTTCTTAAGAAACAATAAGATCGAATATATCTTAGTAAATGGATTACTTCACACAATTAAAAAGTAAGATTGCAATATGATGATTGAAACAATACTCACTTTCGCTCTAACTGTATTTACCGGATTTTTCGCCATCATGAATCCCATTGCCAACATCCCCATTTTCATTGGGATGATGGAAGGAAAGGATAAAAAGGCACAGAGGGTAATAGCAAAGACGGCCACCCTCACTGCATTTCTTATCGTAGTGTTTTTTGTGATGCTGGGAAAATCAATTTTTCAAATTTTCGACATCACTATCCCTTCATTTAAACTGGCGGGTGGTATACTGATATTTTTTGTTGGATTCAATATGCTGCAATCAAAAAAAAAGGAACAAAAGGATGTTGGGGAAAATGCAACCGATGATGGTATTGCCATCTCTCCACTGGCTATCCCAATATTGGCCGGCCCAGGTACTATCGTGACTGCAATGAATTATGCGGCTGATGCCAACTATTTACAAATAGGGATTATCATCGCCATATTTGCCCTTATTACATATATGACATTTGTGGCTTTTACTTTGAGTGACCTTATCGTTGAGAAAATGGGCAACAGCTTAATCAAAGTAATAGGAAAGATTATGGGTTTGATCCTTGCTATTATCGGTACTGGCATGGCGGTTGAAGGTGTAAAGCTGGCCTTTGATTTGAAGTCATAGTATACTGCTCGTTATTGACTCCGATTTGGGAGTACTTTGATCTCATTATTTGTACGTTGCTTGTGCAGCCTAAGACAATACTCCATTGCTTTATGCGATTTATGTATTCATAAAGTATTAATACTGATTCATGAAGTAATTAGAGGTGTTCAGAAATCAGTTATTTGATTTCTAAAGTTTACGATTGATTTTACAAGGTCTTTGTAAATGAATTGTCTATGGAATCTAAGCTTTGTCGACCTAAAATAGGGTGTAGCACCCAAAAGAATGCTTTGAGGTGTGTAAATGTCGTTAAGTGCCTTTTATTTATACTCATTCTCCTCCCACAACTTGTAACAGCACAGCTCACCTTAATAAAGGATATAAACCAGCAGCCAAATACTAATCCATATTTGTCAGCTGATAACTCAAGTTACCCTAGCAATTACCTTGAGGTTGGTGGTACTGTATATTTTTCCGCCACAGGTCCAGAGGGTAAAGAACTTTGGAAAACAGATAAAACCCTAGCAGGTACAGTTTTGGTAAAGGATATTTCACCCGGACTCTCATCATCTGATCCCACGGCTTTCTTTGAGTTCAACGGGATGCTATATTTTTTAGCTAATGACGGAATCTATGGAGTAGAACTCTGGAAAAGTGATGGAACAGATGCAGGAACGGTATTAGTAAAAGATATCAATCCAGGAAGTGCAAATGGGCCAAGTTACTGTTCCTATTGTGGGGATGCAAAGTCGTTTATTGAGTTAAATGGTAAGATATATTTTACTGCAACGGATGGAGTTGCCGGTTTAGAACTATGGGAAACGGATGGCACGGAAGCGGGAACCCAAATTGCTAAGGATATCAATCCTGGAGTAGGCAACTCAGCGCCATCCAAGTATATTTTCTACGACAACAAAATATTCTTCACGGTATATCTGCCCTCAACCGGTGTCGAACTTTGGACGTCTGATGGAACTTCTGGTGGGACAAAAATGGTAATTGACTTGATCCCAGGTTCTGGTTCCGGAGGCCCAAATAACCTTACTGTTGCTAATGGCTTATTAATGTTTTCCGCACAGAATGGCGTTAATGATAATGAACTTTACGGTAGTGACGGAACTGAGCAAGGAACACAATTGGTGGCAGATATCAACCCTGCATCATCATCTAGTCCCAACCTTTTTACTGTAATGGATGGCAATTTGTACTTTTATGCTAACGATGGTATCAATGGGCAGGAGCTATGGAAAAGTGATGGTACAACATTAGGAACTGTCTTAGTAAAAGATATTGAGCCCGGAGCAAATGGTTCCTATGCCGATAAGTTTGCAGTGGCTAATGGGGTTATGTATATGCGCATACATACCAGCGCCTATGGAAGTGAATTATGGAAAAGTGACGGAACTGAAGCAGGCACCATGCTTGTGAAAGACATCATTGCCGGCAGCGGGGCCGCCAATGTTTATAGTGTGACAAATGCAGGAGGTACAATTTACTTTTCCGTTTCTGTGCCTGGAGCAGGAAGAGAGTTATGGAAAAGTGACGGAACAGAAATTGGGACAATACAAATCAAAGACATTAATTCAGGGAATGCTGACTCCAATCCCAGTGGCTTTGTAGCATTGGGTGGTGAAGTAATTTTTACTGCTACAGGGACAGGTACCGGAACTGAAGTTTGGATATCTGATGGCACAGAAGGTGGCACCCACATACTCAAGGATATTGTGGATGCTAACAAAGGATCCGTTTCTGGATATTACAAGAAAGTAGGATCAAATGTGTTTTTTACTGCTGACGATGGAATTAGTGGCAATGAGTTGTGGATTACTGATGGTACCGAAGTGGGTACAACCATGGTGAAGGATTTAAATTCAGGTTCATCAGATTCTTACTTCAATTATCTGACTGACTTAAATGGGCTTTTGATATTTCAAGCGAATAACGGCTTGTGGAGATCGGATGGGACTGAGGCTGGAACCTATCAGATAATGAGCGGAAATGGTTCTTATGAAATGGTTACCGTGGGTAGTAATGTTTATTTAAATTGGTATGACCCTACCAATGGATTTCAACTATGGAAAAGTGATGGTACTGTCCCTGGGACGATCTTAGTTAAGGATATTGACCCCTCGGGTACAAATTCCACCGCACAAGGAATGACTAACGTAAACGGCACTCTCTTTTTCCATGTCAATGATGGAGTTCATGGAAGTGAATTATGGAAGAGTGATGGTACTGAGCCAGGCACGGTGATGGTGAAGGAGATAGTGCCAGGAACATCATCTGATTATAGTTTTAGGCTTTTTGCCTTTGGATCAACTTTGCTTTTTTACGTAAATGATGGAGTTGATGGGAGTGAATTGTGGAAGAGTGATGGCACAGATGCAGGCACTGTGTTGGTTAAAGATATTTATCCGGGATCTACGGGATCCTTCTTTGCTAATGAAGGAGTAATTCTCAATGGAGAATTCTTTTTCTCTGCCTACTCACCAAATGGACGTGAGCTATGGAAAACAGATGGAACGGAGATAGGGACGGTGATGGTAAAGGATATAGTGCCTGGGAGTGCCGATTCTGCACCAACCAACCTCATGCTGATCAATAATTCAGTGGTATTTGCAACGCTCCAAAACAGCAAGTTTTACCTGTGGAAAAGTGATGGAACTGAAATGGGCACTGAGCTGGTAACTGATTTTTCTTCCTTCTCATTCATTAACTCCATACAGCAGCCGAATTCGGGAAGTACAATTGGATACTTTTTAATTAATCAAGGTAGTGTTTGGCAGCCATGGAGAACAGATGGAACAGCTGAAGGAACGTTTGCAGTCACCACAGAAACATCCAACCTTATGACTATTATTGGTACTGACGATATTCTAATAAACGTTAAGAATACATTAATTGGTAATGAACTATACAAATATACGCCTGAAGTCATTGAGGCAGAGATCAAAGTTTTGCGAAGCTACAATGAATTTCAAACTAGTGATAGCTATGATTTCGGCACCGTTGAAACATTAGCAAACTCTGATGGTGTTGGGTTTGCAATTGTCAATACTGGCAATGCTGCACTGCTAATCAATAGCCTTACAATTACGGGGGCAAATGCTTCGGACTTTGTTATCAATCAAAATGGAACTGTAAGCAAGGTTAACCCTGGAGTATCCACCACTTTCTCGATTACATTCTCTCCAAGTGCTTTTGGCCCTCGCGAAGCCACCCTTACTATTCAATCAAGTGATGTTGATGAAGGTGCTTTTGTAATCAATCTTACGGGTGAGGGTGGACCGATATCACAAACCATTTCTTTTTCTGCCTTGAGTAATAAAACTTATGGTGGCAATGATTTTAATTTAAGTGCTACTGCGTCTTCTACACTGAATGTGATCTACGCCAGTTCAAATGTTAACGTGGCAACGGTCTTAGATAATACAGTCACCATTGTTGGAGCAGGGAATACTAACATTACGGCCTCCCAGGCTGGAGATGGTACTTACCTTCCTGCTGATGATGTGATGCAGCCACTTCTAGTTGAAAAGTTAGACCTGGTTGCCAAGGGAAATGGAGAGAGTAGAGTATACGGTGATTCAAACCCCACGTTCACAATTGGGTATACAATATTTGCGAACGGTGACGATGAGAATGATATTGATGTTCCTCCTACTACTTCTACTTTGGCCGATATAACAAGCGATGCTGGCGAATATGATATCGAGGTAGCCGGAGGTAGTGACAACAACTATAACATAGTAATCGATGCCAATAAGGGTAAGCTCACGGTAAATAAGCGTGACCTTGTCTTGAAAGCAAATAGTGAAAGCAGGGCGTATGGTGATGCTAATCCTAGCTTTACAATAGCCTACACAACTTTTGTGAATGGAGATATTGAAGGAGATCTTGATGTTTTACCTATTGCATCAACAACCACTAATTTGACGAGCAATGCTGGAGACTATGACATTGAAGTAACAGGTGGTATCGATAATAATTACCATCTTATTCCCGATGTAACTAAAGGAATACTAACCGTGGGCAAGCGTGATCTTGTCATAAAAGCGAATGGAATATCCAAAACCTATGGAGATGCAAATCCAAGTTTTGCTATCAGTTATACAAGTTTTGTTAATGATGACGTTGAGGGAGATTTAGATGTGCAGCCAACAGCCACCACTGTAGCGGATGAAACAAGTATTGTTGGAAACTATGACATTGAAGTGGCTGGGGGCAGCGACAATAACTACAATCTTGTGCCTGACGCTACAGCAGGGGAGTTGACGGTGACCAAGCGCGACTTGGTAGCAAAGGCCGGTGACCAAAGCAAGACTTATGGAGAAGCGAATCCAACATTTGCAATAGATTACACAGGATTTATAAACGGTGATGATGTGGATGATTTAGATATTTTGTCTTTGGCTTCTACAACAGCAGATGAAATGAGCAGTACGGGTACATATGATATTGATGTATCAGGTGGTGATGACAACAATTATAGTATCATTCCAGATGCAACCAAGGGAATCCTGACCATTGGCAAACGAAACTTGATAGTGAAAGCAAATGATGTAGGTAAAACTCATGGTGATTCTAACCCAACATTTACACTTGCCTTCTCCGCATTTATAAACGGAGACGAAGAAGGTGATCTGGATATTGCTCCTGTTGCTTCTACCATTGCTGATGCTTCGAGTGATGTGGGAACGTATGATATTGATTTAGTGGGAGGTAGTGATAATAATTATTCAATCGTCCCTGACGCAACGAAAGGCATCCTCACAATAGCCAAGGCTGCTCAATCAATCATGTTTGATGTATTGCCTGATAAGTATTTGAGCGATCCAAGTTTCAGTTTAGTAGCTACAGCATCCTCCGGACTTTCTGTTTCATACAGTAGTAGCAACCCAAGTGTGGCAACGGTATTGGGAAGTGAGGTTACGCTTGTTGGTCCGGGAACTACTACTATCACCGCTATGCAGTTGGGTGATCAAAACTACCTTGTTGCAACTGAGGTGGAGCAACCAATGAATATCACCATTCTACAATCGGTTAGTTTCGATCCGATAGTGTCCAAAACTTTTGGAGATGCTCCGTTCTCACTCGATGCAACTGCCTCCTCTGGTTTGGAAGTGGAGTATATGATAGATAATAATGCTGTTGCTATGCTTTCTGGTAACACGGTTACAATAGTAGGGGCTGGTATTGCTATTATCACCGCCAGTCAAAGCGGAAACAATGATTATGAGCCTGCTTCTTCCGTTGAGCAAACACTGATCGTAAATACTGTAGATCAAATCATAACTTTCTCATCCATCAATGATAAAGAAGAAGGTGGAGCTCCGTTTACTCTGGTAGCCAGTGCCTCATCCGGCCTTAATGTGACTTACGCAAGCACCTCAGACAATGTCACCCTATCGGGTGATCAGGTAACACTTGTTGCTCCTGGGAGGGTCACGATTGCTGCTGCTCAGCACGGTGATAATAACTTTCAGGCGGCAGCCACTGTCGAGCAATCGTTTTGCATTAACCCCGCTGTGCCATCAATTACGGTTGATTTATCCAACATCACCACACCGGTACTTACCTCCAGTGCATTGGTGGGTAACCAATGGTATCTTGATGGCGATGCAATAGTAAACGCTACTGACCCGACCTACACTGTTGAAAGCCGAGGTACTTATCTGGTATCGAGCGCTGTGGATGATTGCGTAAGTGAGTTGTCAGCAGCCCAAGCATTTGTTGTAACGGGGGATGAATTACCATATGTTGGCAATACGCAGATTAAAATATTTCCTAATCCGGTTGAACACACGTTGGTCATCCGTCTAGGTGGATTTGATTCTCAGCGTAATGTGAATGTGAATATGATTGATGGTTTGGGGAGGACATTGATGACAACCAGTGGGGTGGGAGGTGAAGAATTGAATGTAGATGTACACGAATATACCCCCGGTATTTATTTCGTTCAGATGTCTCAAGGTGAACAAATTCATCAAGTACGATTTATTAAAAAATAAAAACATGAAGCAAAGAATCTTGATTTTGGCGGTACTTATTTTGGCTATTTCTGCCTGTAAAGACGATGGACTTTCGGCAGTGGAACAAACCAAACAGCAGCTAATGGTTGCTCCTTGGGGTAATCCTACTGTTACAGTTGATGGCGTTGATGAATCGGACCTATACAAAGATTTTAGTATCACTTTTGGTGATGGAACCTATACCAGTATAAATGGCGATCCTGTGTGGCCGGGTTCAGGCACATGGCAATTTAAAGATGATGCTGGAAAAATTATGTTGCTTGATGGCTCTCTTGAGGTAGTCATCAATTCAATTGATGATGAGAATCTTGAATTAGAATTGAATTGGGACGAAACCACGTATGCTCTTGGTGGTAGGGTTTCGTCTATTTTCGGAAAGAATTATTTCTTCCTCAAACGTTCAAGGTAATCATGATACTACTTTTCTATGGTAAAGGAAAAAGTAGTTCCATTGCCGATTTCGGATTTTACTTTAATGGTTCCTCCTGAATTTTCAATCAATTTCTTTACAGTAGCAAGTCCAATGCCGTTGCCGGATACTCCATATCGATCTTTGGGTGTAACGATTCTGAATATCTCAAATATCTCTTCCTGAAATTTAGGATCGATACCAGGGCCGTTATCTTTTACAAAGAAGGAATAGAAGTGTTCATTTTCAGAAGCACTGATTTCAATGATCACATTGTCTTTATCATTGTATTTCACTGCGTTGGAAACAAGGTTGAGCAGTATATGATATAGAATGGTTTGATTAACGTACGCTTCCGAAAGATTAGTTTTGAGTTCAATGGATAGGCCTGAAGTTGTACCAGAATAATGGCTCTTTATTTCATTGATTAGCGATTGAAGATTAACTGCAACTTTACTCTCATTGATAAACTCATCCGTTTTACTGTGTTGTAGAAGTCCTTCTATAAGCTTTTTTAGCTTTAAAGAAGAAAACTTTATTTTTTCCAACATCTCCATTCCATCCTGATTTATGGTTTCACCATATTCTTGTAAGAAGAGATTGGTAAGCATTGAGATATTATTGAGCGGGGACTTCAGGTCGTGGGCAGCCATGGTGGCAAACTGTGCCAAACTTTGATTGGATTCCCGTACCCCCCTCAGGGTTTTCTCCAGTTCAAGTTTATTCTTTCTTAACTCAAATAAATTCATCACTTGTTTGGAGAGTGCCTCAAGGGACGAGATTTGGGAGTCATTAAGCTCTTTAGGTTGGTGGTCAATGACACAAAGCGTACCAAGTGGCAATCCGTTTTGTGTTATCAGGGGAACACCCGCATAAAATATAACATGTGGTTCATTGGCAACGATTGGGTTGTCGAAAAAACGCTCATCCTTTCGTGCGTCACTTATCTGAAATATTTTTTCAGGAGAATTAATAGCATGCGCACAAAACGCGAGCTCTTTACTGGTTTCCTCTACATCAATACCATGATGAGATTTAAACCATTGTCGTTTGTCATCTAGCAAACTTACCAGCGAAATAGGCGTACCACATATGGCAGCGGCTATTGCCGTAAGGTTATCAAAATCAGATTCAGGCAATGTATCCAGGATGGAATACGAATTGAGCTCTTTCAGTCTTTCTTCCTCTCGTATGTGGTCGCTGGGCTTAATCAAAACTTATTAAAGCTATTTCTAAATAGTTTCTTAAGGAAACCTCCTTTTTCGCTCTCAATTCTATTTCTTTCCAATTCATCAAGTACGGTTCTTAGTCTCACAAATGAGGCCAGATCTTTATAGATATAATCAACCGCCCCCAAACGCATTACCTTATCTTTAAGCCCTTTGTCTTCTGACGAAGTATGATAGATTACAGGTATTCTAGAATATTTTTTTCTGATGGTTTGAAGGTAATCCAACCCAGTTTTCACTGAAGCATTACCAAAGTAATGATCAAGCACAACAGCAAATGGTTTTTCATTAAGGTGTGCCATCATATCATCCGGATCAGAGAAGGCACGAACGCTAAAGTTTCCTACCATATTCTCAAAATGTTTGGCCAGCATTTTTTGCTGTACCATATCATCCTCTACAATAAATACCAACTTGCTCATGTTAAATAGCTAATTGCAAGCCGAAAAGTACGTATTAATTAAGCTGACCCAAATTCTAACTCAGAATCGTTAGCCTCCATGTATGTTTTACTGGATTTTAGAATCTAATCAGGCACTTGTTTTGTCCATAGATTCGATCTCCTTACCAACGGCCTCTGCTTCAGCAATTTTTTGATCACTCAGGGTTCTGTTGGTGTGAGATAGTTTATAAGCTTCTGAAAGTAACTTTTTGTACTTGATCTGCAGTCTTTCACTTTCTGACTTCTTTTTAAAGAAATTGAACATAAGGGAGTTTTGTATTCACATTACTATTATCAAACATAGAAAACCATGAATTGTTTGATTCATTGTAGTAGCAGGTTTATTTAGCCGGTATGATGCTTAAAATGATTGAGAATGGCCTTAAACTTTTTGCTGCGACCCTTTACCTATTGATTAATGTGTTATAAATTGGCATCTTCAATAGAAGGCTATTGTTATTTGTATATAAAAATATATTAAACGTGAAAAATATTAACCTGATCATATTGGGATTTGTCCTAATAGCAACATTTAGCTGTACCAATTCCAGTAAAAATACTGAAGAGTCAGAATCGGAGGTGGCCGCAGGTACCTATAGT
>JBATLM010000137.1:0-2100 GCA_049289315.1 Cyclobacteriaceae bacterium | reverse complement strand
GGCTGGTGGTCAGTCAAATATGTATTTTGTCCGTCTTTGAACTTTGCATGGTTTGAAGTACGATTAGCGCGGTTTGACCTGCCTTTGTTCATGGCGTCACTAGAAAATCCTGCTCCACCTGTCATCTTAAATCTTTGGTTTCGTGCTGCATCATATTACCGCCAACGCCCATGTATGCGCTGTGTGCCTCCATACATAAGTCACTACCAAAATAGCGCTTTTTGTGTTTCCGTTCAAGTTCCGGAAAAACTTAGCGAAGAACTTATTACAATTAAAGATGCGGAGCCTGCGCGAAGCCAGTGAAGCAAGTTGCTCCGGTAAGTACTTCTTCCCTATCCAAGAAAGGGAAACACAAAAAGCAGCGGTGAGCAGCACGCTCTTTCAGATACGCACTGAAGCACATGGCGCATAGTTCCCATGCAATAATTCGATGATAGTTAACTTAACTACCAAAAAGAATTATGGAAACTATAACACCTGATTTAAGAAAGCTCCAATTATACATTGGCATTGATGTCCACAAAAAGCAGTGGACTGTTACTATCCAGACCAAGGATACTCATCATCGAACTTTTAGCCAGCCACCAACTCCCGAAGCACTAAAAACATACCTAGATAAATGGTTTCCTAATGCCAGTGTCTCATGTGCATACGAGGCATCTAAGTTTGGGTTTTGGATCTGTCGCAAGTTGTTGTCTTTTGGTTACGACTGTATCGTAATTAACCCAGCCGATATCCCTACTTCCAGCGAAGAAAGAACCAATAAAACGGATTCTCGTGATAGTAGGAAAATTGCCAGACTATTAAAATCTGGGTTATTGCGTGCAATCCACCTGCCCGATCAACAAGCTGAAACCGACAGGCAACTGTTTAGATTTCGTAAGAAATTGTGGGGCGACCTGGTGCGCGTGAAAAATCGAATTAAAGACAAGTTTATATTCTCAGGCATTCCCATTCCTGCTGAATTCGATAACAGCTATTGGACAAAGGCTTTTCTTCATTGGCTCAAAATGGTGGAGCTACCAAATGCCCGTCTACGAATCACGTTGAATTTGCTTTTGGAGCAGTACCATTTCCTGTATCGACACTTCCTCAAAGTATCGATCGAAGTGAGAAAACTGCAACGAGTGGAGAGATACAAGACCAACGCCAAGTTGCTACGAACCATACCAGGAATTGGACCACTTACCACTGTGCAACTGTTAACCGAATTACAGGACATCAATCGATTTGATGGCTTTAAAAAACTGAACAGCTTTATTGGGTTTAAACCAATGGTACATGCCAGTGGTGAACACGACTGGCGTGGGAGAATGACTTATCGCAGACACAACGCCTTGAGAAGTGCATTGGTAGAATGTGCATGGACCTCAATAACCAAAGATCCTATCATGCAGCAGCGTTACGAAGAGCTTAAGAAAAGACTTACTCCGAAAAGGGCCATCATCATTATCGCCAGAAAACTATTGTCAAGAATATATTATGTGCTGAAAAATCAGAAACCTTATGAATTAGGAATTGGATAAATATTGACTCTTAAAGAATTACAAACTGCTGATTTTAGAGGTAAAGAAATAAACCCAGGACCACTTAACATCATGTGAGGCTTTGTTCTCTTCACTTATAGTATGTGGCCTGGGTTTTCAAAACAACCTTACGAGAAACTGTGACCCCGATGCATCGGGGATCACTAATGGAAGCATGGCAGTTTTGATTTTTCTTTAATTAAAGATACAAAAGCCTTGATCAGGATGTCAAGGGCAAGGTGAATGGACACCCATCCGCCCAAGGCCCTACTGTGTCCACCCTTGACATCCCGCTCATGCTTTTGGTAAGGCAAATACAGAAAAAATCAAAAGAAAATATACAGAAGACTATTGTAAACGCTAATTTAGCACAAGAAGGTAGAGAGAGAATTATTCATGGAACATGATGTTGGCGGTAGTTCGTTTCAGTTGTCACTTAGTTCTATGGGAATCATCTCAAGCTTAATAATTCGAAGTTTTCCATTAATTATTTTCTTATGAGTAGAGACAACATATTCACGGTCTGTCTCTGGATCCAAGTCCAAGTTCAATTCTTCAACAAGTTCATAAACCC
>JBATLM010000136.1:0-16728 GCA_049289315.1 Cyclobacteriaceae bacterium | reverse complement strand
CCGGCAGAAATGGTGGCTCCCTCAGCTATGTAAAAGCGGATGATGCGGGGGTGATATCCTACATAACTAAAAACAACATCATTGAATCCTGGTGGGAGGTTCTTGAGTTCAAATTCTCCATTTTGATCTGCTGACGTGCCGATGGTGGTATTGTTCACAAAAATATTGGCGAAGGGCAAAGACTCACGGGAAGTAGAATCAATTGCCATACCACGCATGGTGCCTTTATCCTGCCCCAAGCTAGTATTGGCAGCTATCCCTAATACACCAATGAGTACGTATATGACTCTTAACCTCATTAACAATCGTCTGTTAGCGCCTAATATAATGTGATTTAATGGCTGCTTGCTTACCCAAACAACGGTATTTTTGAAATTGACAAACACCGTTGAGAAAAGAAAGCCACAAAATCTGCCCCTATAGGATAATTGCTTAGCTCATTTAACCTTCAGGGTATAATTTAAACGGTCAAACCTGTCCTCTGGTTATTGATTGTCTGGTGATTGTTCCTGATTTTCTCTTACAATGAAGACAGGGATATCTACCCGATGGCGTACCGTATCCACAGTGGTACCGAATATAAGATCCTTGATCAGGTTATGTCCGTGTGCTCCCATTACCAATAGGTTGGCTTTAAACTCCTTGACCATAGCTGGTATTTTTCTTTTTGGATTTCCGTAGCCCATTTTAATCTCCACGTTGTAGCCTTTGTCAATCAACTGAGTCGCATAATTTTTTAAAGCTGCTTTATCTATACTTGATTCTTTGTCTGCAATAGTACTTCCATATACCATTGCTCCGGCAGTCTCTACTACGTGGACTAACAGGTAAGTAGCTTGGGTGCCTCCTTGTGCCAGGGCACTTTGTATGGCTATTGCATCAACGCTACTGAAGTCAATGGTGATAGCAATACGGTTGTAAATAGGCTTGTTGATGTTCTCCAATGTTACTGCTGTTCCGTGAGGTATACGCGAGCTTTTACCCAGACTTCTCCGGTCAAATAATGGTTTCATTGTAATGTATACAAGAAGAAGAGCAGCTGCAATACATGCTGGTATTACGGTGATCCAAATTACCCAGGGTTTTTCAGCTTCAGCTAACCACCCTGTTACTTCATTAATTACTAGCTGCACATTCAATCCAATAATTACCAATGCGATTGTCCATGCAAGGATTTTTACCCACATCTTATTGGCAAATACACCCATCTTCACCTTATCGCTGGTGAAGTGAATCAAGGGGATGACGGCAAATCCTAACTGTAAGCTGAGTATAACCTGGCTAAACACAAGCAGTGCACCTGTTTCGCTTTCGCCATATATTATGATGACCAAATAGGCTGGAATGATGGCGATCAATCGCGTAATCAATCGTCTTAGCCAGGGAGCAATCCGAATATTGAGATAGCCTTCCATTACTATCTGACCAGATAGTGTTCCTGTGATCGTAGAGCTTTGACCTGCAGCTACCAGCGCTATACCGAAGAGAAGCGGAGCGAGCTCTGAACCTAACATAGGCGCTAGCAATTGATGTGCATCTTGTATTTCTGCTACTTCAAACATGCCCGCCTTAAAGAAAGTGGACGCAGCCAATACGAGTATAGCGGCATTCACAAAAAAGGCTGCGTTGAGTGCAATGGCTGAATCGATGAAATTATATTTTAGTGCGGACCAGATACCTTTCTGCGAAGTGTCTATTCTTCGTGTCTGCACCAAAGAGGAGTGGAGGTAGAGGTTGTGTGGCATCACCGTGGCTCCAATAATACCGATGGCAATGTAAAGCGCAGTTTCATTGGGTAAAGTTGGAATGAATCCTACTAACAATTCACTCATATCAGGTTTTGCCAAAACCATTTCCACAAAGAAGGCACCACCGATTACTGCCACCAGTGCAACAATAAAGGCTTCCATTTTGCGCATGCCATAGCTTTGCAATACCAATATGATCAGTGTATCGAGCACGGTAAGTGTAACTCCCCATACCAGAGGCAGATCAAATAGCAATTGTAATCCGATGGCCATTCCCAATACTTCGGCAAGATCAGTAGCGGCAATAGCGATCTCCGCCATTACCCAAAGCGCATAATTTACTCCTGGTTTGTATTCTGCTCGTGAGGCTTGGGCCAAATCGAGTTGGCGCACTACACCCAGTCTTGCACTAAGGCTTTGTAAAAGCAGTGCCATCAGGTTGGACATCAACAACACCCAAATCAACGCATAACCAAACTGACTACCCCCTGCGATGTCGGTAGCCCAGTTGCCAGGATCCATATAACCCACGCTCACTAAATAAGCCGGCCCCAGGAATGCCCAAAGTTTGCGCCACCCCTTCCGACTAGAGGCTTCCACGGAACCGTGTACTTCACTTAATGACTTTCTTCCTTCTTCCTTCTGCATATTATTCAGTGACCAATATGTTTTTAGAAACTTCTTTAGAAATAAAAACCTTTTGATTGTCTACTATCACTTCCATAGATTCATCATAAGCTTCTTTACTGATCACCTGAATTTTTTTTCCGGGTTTGGCACCGATCTTTTCCAGGTACTTTAAGAAAGCAGAATCAGCATCTTTAACTGCTACGATGGTTCCTTTGTATCCCTCGTCAATTTGGTCTAATGGCACTTGCGGTTTGATTACAATTTTCCCTTTGCCATTGGGAATAGGATCGCCATGAGGATCAACAGTAGGGTAGTCCAGAAACTTATCCAGCTTCTCAATGAGTCGAGAAGATTTAATGTGCTCTAGTTGTTCTGCAATCTCATGTACTTCATCCCAGGTGAAGTCAAGCTTCTGCACAAGAAAGGTTTCCCATAGGCGGTGTTTACGGATCACTTGTAAGGCCTGGCTTTTGCCTTTGGCGGTCACATTTACGCCATAATACTTTTTGTAGGAGATAAGACTTTTGGCCGATAGCTTCTTGATCATATCTGTGACAGAAGCGGCCTTGGTGCTTAAAGAATCGGCCAGTGCGTTGGTAAGTACGTCCTTGGTACCATCATCAGAAAGGTGGTAGATGGCTTTAAGGTAATTCTCTTCCGCAAGGCTCAATGACATAGTATCCAAAATCTTCTACAAAGCTAGAAGTTTAGGCTCGTCTAAAAAAATATTTAGATAGAAATTAGCCCTTAATGGCCTGAAGTGCTGCCTCAATGGCGTATAAAATGTCTTTGTTGGTGCTTTCCTTTTGGATTTTGAGCAACAATGGTTCAGCAACTTTGGCATCCTTTCCATTCTTACCCAACAGTACTACTAATTTGTAGCGAAGACCTCCGTCATGGATGGTTGTATTTTTTAGTCGATTGATCAAAGGCTGTACGGCTGGTTTGCCAATTTTAGTAATAGCCTCTTCTGAATTATCGTTTTCCTTGTAATTGTAGCTCATCAACTTGCTGATCATATAATCAATGGCTTTTGGGTTTGAAGTTTGAATATTACCAAGCACACTGATCGCATAGGACTGCACAGTGATGAGCTGGTTTTTATCTTCGAGCGATCTTTTGTCAAATAATGCAATGAGCGTTTTTTCCAAAGGCTTAGGTCTATCGCCCATCTGCACAAGTAACTTCATAATGCGTTCTTGTTCTTTGAGGTCATCACCTCTCAAAATTTGATCCGCTTCTACCATGCTAGGAATTGCACCTGGAACCGGGATGTCGTGAGCAAGGCAAAAGTTGATGCGATCCTCCTGTTGACTAGGGTAGGGTGTCTCTGTTGCATACTTGCTAAACAAATCTTTACACAGGGTAATGAGCAATTGCAAATCACTGGCCGGATATAATTTGCTCGTTTCTTCGTTTTGCAAGTCAATGGATTTATTGCCCGACTTGTTTTCTCTTAGCCTATAATCGTAAGCAAAGTCGTACAGCTTTTCACCGGTCTTCTCACTCTGAAAGTTTTGAAAGTAGGCCGCTATCCATTTAAGGATTTGTGTTTTGGTAGCTGAGTTCTCTTCCGCTTTGTACATTCGGTTGAGGTAGAGTTGATGCTGACTTACATTATATGGTTTCTCTTCACCTAGCTTATGGGCATACTTTTCGTAGGTATATAACAATAGCTCCTGATGCTTACCTAAGCCCTGCATCATTTGATAAAACGCCAGATCATAGGGGGTGGCCTGAGGAAGGCCCAGTTGCTTTGAATTTACAAGTGCAAAGTATTCATCAATTCTCTTCTTGGAGGTAGGTACTTCCGCCACATCAAATATAGGGTCCAGGTAGCTGTACAGTCCATATTCCACCCGTGTGATGGCGGACAAGGCTGTGCTCCATTCTATTGGATTCAAATCACCGTCTTTACAAAGAAAACGGATGATCTCGTTGGCCCGGTCATCTTTTGAAGGCAGTGCAATACCTTCAAGGGTCTTTAGCAAAAAGTCCCTATAGGCCATGTGTTTGATTTTGTAGCGTGTAAAAGCATACATCACTTCGTAGTGCAGCTTGCTACAAACATTATCAAATGGGGTCTTCATGGCTTCAGCAGCAATGTGATCCACCTTCTCTGAGGTGGATAAGTCATCCAGTAGCAGTTTTACTTCTTTTATCCTGATCTGGCATACTTCTTCGGGTGACTGTTCATGGGTAGGAGTTACGGCAATCACCTGGATGGTAGTGCTATTGGTGCTGGACTCAGTACTGTTCGTTCCTTGTGTGTTAGGTGAGTTGCCAGTGGCGGGATTATCCGGAAATAGCGTTTTTATGTTTTTGGTCATTCGAATCCGACCAGAATAGGTGCTGAGTATCTCACCAGAAGTCACATCAATTAGTCTTCCACTTACATCCACATAAGACTTCAGTTTGGTATAAGTACCCGAAAACAAGGCATCTATTGGAAGCAATTCGCCAATTCTAATGGCTTCGCTGGGTTTCATCATACCAGAAAGCATTAACTCGTTTTCCTTAAAAATGGCATCTAACCGACTGCGCTCGAATACCTTGAATTGGCTCGTATTCTCTGAAATCTTGCCAATGATGGTTTCCGTCAGGTATTCGCCAAATGTGTTCTTGGCATCATTACTTTCTACGGAGGAGGTGAGGGGTACAATGGCCAAGCGGATAGGCTTTGTGGGAAGGTTCACCTCCGACAGCTTTTGCACCAAGTCGTCCACAGCCTTCAACTGGGTTTTGGACTTTTGGGCCAGCGCCATCTGGCCGACAAGCATTAGGAACAATAGTATCCTTTTCATAAGTAGGAGCATGGAGGATAAAGATAGCTTTTTCTGTATTGAGCTAATCGAGTAATCGGGTGATCAATCCCTTGAATTTATCTGCTTCCCACTCAAGCCCCTCAATAGGGTTGGGATAGAATTTGTCACTCAACATGGAAGGCAGCAAACCCTCCGGATCATCTACCAATAGACCCGCCTTATTTTGGATGACCCATGGGGAGAAGCCTTGATTTTGCCAGGTGAGAATAGGCAATTGATAGGCCATATACTCGTAGACTTTGGTGGGAATGGATCCAGAAGTGTGTGGGGAAGGGGGGTAGTATATTATCCCAAAGTTGGCCTCCGTGAATTCCGCCAATACCTCCTGGTGAGGAACCAGCTGATCCAGCCCTTTCACGGTAATCCACGGTTTGTCCTTTATGGCACTCTCGATCTTTTCGCGGGTAGCGGGCAAGGCGCAATAGCCAACAATGGTGAGTTGGACGCGATCATCTAATTGGCGGAGTTTCTGGGCCAGGGAAATCGCCTCAAAAATGCCAGTGCTGGTGGCAATTGTTCCACTAAATAGTAGGTTGATTTTCTCAGAAATGGAGGGACGTGAAATGGACTTTTGAGGCACCGTTTTGTTCTCTAAAATGGTATACCTCTTACCTATAAAAGTCAGCTCGTTTTCATAGGCCTTTTCGGCCAAAATAAAGTGATGAAATAGGGGAGAGGTGACCTTTTCCTTGAACCGAACCCAGACGGCAAGCGGCCATCTAACCAATCCTGAGAAAACTTCAGTATGAAGTATGTTTCGATAGTAATTTTCCTGAATATCGTACACTATTTGGGTGCCAAATATTATTCTGTTTGCGATACTAACTATCAACAATTCATGGGTATTAGCTATCAATAGTTTTGGTTTTACTTTAATAGTTTTTAGCAGTATACGGATAGGTAGCAGCCACCTTCCAATACTCAGCCTTTTGACTGGTTTATGGCCTATAAACTGAATACCCTGATAGGCGGTTATGTCTTTTGAGGCTTGTCCAATGACATAAATTTCGTAATCACTATTACCCGCCAAACTCACCGCCAGTTTTTCAAACATTCGGGTGTCATCCAGGGGCTTTAGTGTGGAGGCGAAAACGATTTTTTGCTTGTTCACAGACGCGTTAATTTATCACCAAATTGGTGTTTTGTGTAGGCGGCCAAATGACGATAGTATTTGCTCATTGAACTGGAGAAGTACCCTTATATTTGAAGATTATCATAAAGTTCACAAAATAAGATATAAATGGAATTACAGCAGCAGATAGAGAAGGCGTGGAACGATCGTTCATTGCTTCAGACCAAAGAGACTCAAGGTATCATCCGAGAAGTGATCGACCAATTGGACAAAGGTACCCTCAGGGTGGCTGAGCCAGAAGGTGACGGATGGAAGGTAAATGAGTGGGTGAAGAAGGCTGTAATCCTGTACTTTCCAATCCAGCAGATGGAGACCATCGAGGTAGGGCCCTTTGAGTTTCACGACAAGATTGCGCTTAAAAAGAACTATAAAGAATTAGGAGTGAGAGTGGTTCCTCATGCTATTGCACGTTACGGTTCGTTCGTCAATAAGGGGGTAATTATGATGCCCTCGTATGTGAATATTGGCGCCTATGTAGATGAAGGCACAATGGTGGATACCTGGGCAACGGTGGGTAGCTGTGCGCAAATTGGAAAGAACGTCCATTTGAGTGGAGGCGTTGGTATTGGAGGGGTTTTGGAGCCCGTACAGGCGGCTCCTGTGATTATTGAAGATGGTGCATTTATTGGCTCGCGCTGTATCATCGTAGAAGGCGTGCATATTGGTAAGGAGGCCGTTCTGGGTGCCAATGTAGTGCTCACAGGCAGTTCTAAAGTAATTGACGTGACTGGTTCTGAGCCGATTGAGTACAAAGGCGAAGTTCCACCGAGGTGTGTGGTCATTCCGGGCTCTATTTCAAAGAAGTTTCCGGCAGGAGAATACAATGTGCCTTGTGCATTAATTATTGGTAAAAGAAAAGAGAGCACAGACAAAAAAACCTCTCTAAATGATGCGTTAAGGGAGAATAATGTCTCTGTATAGGGTTTGGCACATGCTTTGAAGGTTTTGGGATTAAACCTAATTTTGAGGCGATGGATAAACTGATAATCGGTTTTATTGTATTTCTTGGGCTTGCTGCATTTACGGTACGTCAGGAATTTGACCTGCCTGAAATTGACAACACCAGCTTTGGCCCAGGTGAGGAGATCAACTATCGGGTTAACTTCGGTTTCTTCACGGTTGGTAGCGCCATTACCAAAGTAGATAAGCGAATATTTGATATCAACTCAAGACCAAGCTATAAGGTAGATGCCTTTGGGTCTACCAGTGGCATGGTATCGTGGATTACAAAAGTAGATGATCAATGGGGCGCTTATATTGACACCGCAGCTTTGGTTACTCATGTGAGCTATCGCAAAATCAAAGAGGGCAGATATAGGAAAGACGAATTGACCACTTTCAACCATGCCACCAATAAGGCAGAGGTGAAGGTAAAGAATAAGGAAACAGGCGTGTATGAAGAACCCAAAGTATACGACACACCCGATAATGTTCGCGATTTAGTGGGTGGCTTCCTTTACCTTAGGGTAATAGAGTTTGACAAACTTCACAAAGGAGATACAGTTTCTATTTCTGGCTTTTTCGAAGACACTTCGTATAACCTTAATATCATCTACGATGGTAAGGAAGTAATTGACACAAGGGTAGGTAAGATAAGGTGCTTAAAAATTGTCCCTATCATGCCTGATAACAAGTTGTTTGACGGAGAAAACTCGATCACTTGCTGGATATCAGACGATGGAAATAAAATTCCAGTTAAGATTCAGGCGAAGATGTTTATCGGCAGCACCGGTATCGAGATGGTGAGCTTTAGGGGCTTGCGTAATCAACTGAAAGTGATATTTGATTAATTAGTCAGATGAGTTTTATTTGAACTGATCTGCTACTACCAACTCTTTACTTCCTCTTGTGTGCTTATAGAAACCACTTCCTGATTTCACTCCAAGATGACCTGCCTGAACCATGTTAACTAGAAGTGGGCAAGGGGCATATTTTGGATTGCCAAAACCGTCATGCAGCACACGTAGAATTGAAAGACAGGTATCTAATCCAATGAAGTCTGCCAGCTGTAGTGGCCCCATAGGGTGCGCCATTCCTAATTTCATAACGGTGTCAATCTCTTCCACCCCTCCTACACCTTCAAATAGGGTATAGATGGCTTCGTTGATCATGGGCATGAGAATACGGTTAGCTACAAAGCCAGGATAGTCATTCACTTCAACGGGAATTTTTCCTAATGTTTTGGAAAGCGCCATGACATCAGCGGTCACTTTATCGCTGGTATCATACCCTCTGATGATTTCAACCAACTTCATTACCGGCACTGGGTTCATAAAGTGCATACCAATCACTTTCTCCGGACGAGAGGTAACGGATGCAATTTTTGTGATTGAAATAGAGGAGGTATTGGATGCCAAAACAGCTTCTGGCTTTGCCAGGCCGTCAAGGTCTTTGAATATTTTAAGTTTAAGGTCTACGTTTTCGGTGGCCGCCTCTACGATAAGATCAGCATTGGCCACACCTGCTTTCATATCGGTGAAAGTAGAAATGCTGCTTAAAGCTTTTTGCTTATCACTTTCGCTAATTCCTCCTTTGTCTACCTGGCGGGATAAGTTTTTGTCAATCGTAGCAATCGCCTTGGTCAATCGGTCTTCAGTAATATCAATCAAAGAAACATTAAATCCATTGAGCGAAAAAACGTGAGCAATGCCATTCCCCATTGTGCCAGAACCGATAACCGAGATATTCTTCATTTTTGCGTTAGTTGTTAAAACATGATTTAGAGTGCCAAATATAAGCCAAAACGACTATTTGATCTGTACCTCTTTTGTAAGACTCATCGCGTTCATCCTCAATATTAATTTTTTTGGATCTGCTTTGGCTTGATCACAGCCTGGCCCTGGCTCTAAATAATAGACATAAAATTTTTGACTTCTTTGGAGTAAATCATTCTCGTCAGGTCTGCCCAATAATTTAATGATATCCATTTCGGATAGCACCTTGAGCTTTTCTTTTTCCTGGGTGATGGCCATAATCATTTTACTACGGTCTCCATTGCAACCGTTTTTATCCCCCTTCCATAATGTAAGGTCTATTCCCTCTAGCGTTGGAAGCGATGATGAACAGGAGGAAAGTAAGACAAAGAAAAATAGTAAGAGACTAAGCTGCTTGAAGCTGTACATTTTTTGTTATTGAGTAAAACCAGGTTCCTGAGATAATGAAGTAAGCAACCGCCACACCGATAAAGAGGGGAGGCCAGCTGTAAATGATGTTGAATGAAATGAGTAGGGTGGGGTAAACTATAATGCGAGTCCATTCTGCCCACCTCACCCAGGCTTTGTTCTCGAAGAGTACGCCACTATTCACAACCACAATGGAAATGATGATGGTAAAGAATATTTTTTCAGCTAGTAAAAACTCATTTTGCTTAAATAGGAATAGTCCAGTACCCGCCAGGCACAGCGCATATTGAAATAGCACATAGTAATTGAGCGCCACCGGAGCAGGCGTTTCATACTTTTTGTAATTAGTCTTGTCTACTTCTGGCGCGGCTCGATATCCTCCCAGCGATTCAGGAAGCCAGCCTGGTTTTTTGAAAAGGTATTTCACTTTATCACTCCAGTTTTCAATGCGTTTCAAATCTTTCCCCATCTCTGCATAATGACTAACGTTGGCCCAAACGGCATTCCAACTGTTAATGGGTTTGGTAATGCCGTAGGTTGGCTTTTCTTCTTCAGCCTGAAAGGTGCCAAACATCTTGTCCCAAATGATGAGCGACCCAGCATGGTTCTTATCGATGTATTTTGGATCCCTTCCATGGTGTACACGGTGGTGGGAGGGAGTGTTTAGGAAGTATTCCAGAAAGCCGAGCTTCTTGATGGTTTCTGTATGTATCCAGAATTGATATAGCGTGTTCAGTGCTGCGACCAATGCAAAGTCCAGGGTTTCAAATCCTATGAGCGCTAGTGGTAGGTTAAAAGCAAAAGTCCAGACGACCTGAAAGCTACTTTGCCTTAAGGCGACAGAAAGATTATAATCTTCACTTTGATGGTGCACTACATGCCCTCCCCAAAACAGGTTGACCTCATGGCTCATGCGGTGTGCCCAGTAGTAAGCAAAGTCGACAAGTAAGAAAAGTGCAATCCAATAGAGCCAGCCTCTTTCTAATTCAAAAAAAGCGAAGTTGGAGAAGAGAATCTCATACACTCCAATAGCAAGAATTTTAAGAAACAACCCCGAAAGTTGGGAAGTAATTCCGCAGCTGAGGTTGGAGATGGCATCGGGAAGGCGATAAAGCTTGCGGTGCGAAAAACGCTCTACAGCCAACTCAATTCCTATGAGCAGGAAAAAAATTGGGATTGAAAGAACGATCGGATTCAGATTCAAAGCTTTTCGCGTTAACTTGCAACATCAAATTTAGTAACATGATCTTAAAGATAATTAAAGCAGTGTGGTTTCTTTCCTTGATGGGCTTTATGGCGATTTTTATGTACATCTACGCCTCTTTGCCGCAGCAAGTTGTTATTCAGGAAGGGGCAGAAATGGTGAGCGTGTCACGGGATACGGTGTTCTATCTTACCCTGGGTGTGGCCGCTTTAATCAATGTGTTGGTTTTTGTATTCTCTAAGCTCTACGGCAATAGTAATGAACCCTTAAGTGTATGGTTCTATGGCCAGATAATACTTTTGAACTTCTTCTTTTGCACCGTATTGGGATACTTTAACGTGGTCAATAGCGGAGAAAATTTTGCGTTCGATAACCTTGGGATTGTGATCTATGGCAGCATTGCTTTGATCATTATTTGGGCAATAGGTTGGCCAGTTTACTCCCTATCACGCAAATTTATTAGTAAACAACCAGTTTGAATGCTCTTATTTTACATGCTGTCTATCAGCTATTTAAGAGCGTTTACTTTATAAATTTTTGTAGTTCAACGAATGATTGATCTCCTTGCTATCCCACGAAAAATCGTTTTATTAGCCTCAATCATTTTTTAAACTTTGATTTCTTAAGGTTGTTTTTTGAGAGGCAGTAATGCCAGATAAAAGTAAAACCCGGTAGACCCAATTATGGCGAAAGATTTATTTCAGTACGATGAATCAAGTATTAAGTCACTTGATTGGAGAGAGCATATTCGGCTAAGGCCCGGTATGTACATAGGTAAATTAGGAGATGGATCTTCTAAGGATGATGGTATCTATGTGTTGGTGAAAGAGGTGATCGACAACTCCATCGATGAGCACATGATGGGGTATGGTAAAGTGATTGATGTGAAGATCACTGATCAGCGCGTAACTGTCAGAGACTATGGACGTGGCATTCCCTTGGGTAAAGTTATTGATTGCGTTTCTAAGATCAATACTGGAGCGAAATATGACTCCAATGCATTTCAAAAGTCGGTAGGATTGAATGGGGTGGGTACCAAAGCGGTCAACGCCCTTTCCAACTATTTCAAAGTACAAGCTTATCGCGATGGTAAAACCAAGCTAGCCGAATTCAAAAAGGGTAAAATTACCAACGATTCCAAGATTGGTAAGTCGAGCGATAAGAATGGTACGGCCATCCTGTTCGAGCCAGATGAAAGCATGTTCAAAAACTATCACTTCATACCAGAATACCTGGATGACTTGATGTGGAATTATGCCTTTCTCAATGCAGGTCTTACCATCAATTGCAACGGAAAGAAATTTTATAGCAAGGATGGCCTTCTGGATTTATTAAAACAGAAGATAGAAGCAGAGGAGGTTAGGTATCCTATCATACATATTAAGGCTGATGATATTGAATTTGCGCTAACGCATGGTACACAATATGGTGAAGAGTACTACTCTTTCGTAAACGGGCAAAATACCACTCAGGGAGGTACGCATTTGGCGGCTTTTCGCGAAGGTGTGGTAAAAGGAGTGAGGGCTTATTTCAAAAAGGATTATGATGCTTCCGATATAAGGGCAAGTATGGTGGCGGCTATTGCAGTGCGTGTTCAAGAGCCCGTCTTTGAATCACAGACCAAGACAAAACTTGGATCTATTCACATCGCTCCTAATGGGCCAACAGTGAGAAGCTTTATCTCAGATTTCGTTTCCAAAGAACTGGAGATATACCTTCATAGTAATCCCAAATCATCAGAAGCTTTATTGAAGCGCATTCAGCAATCAGAGCGAGAGCGTAAAGAAATAGCTGGTATTAAAAAATTGGCCAACGAGCGCGCCAAAAAAGCAAATCTGCATAATAAGAAGCTTCGCGATTGCCGATTCCACTTTAATGAAGAGAAGGGGGCACGCAGTCTGGAGTCAATGATATTTATTACTGAAGGTGATTCGGCCAGTGGTTCAATTACCAAATCAAGAGATGTAGGAACACAGGCTGTGTTTAGCTTAAGAGGTAAACCATTGAATTGTTTTGGGTTGACCAAGAAGGTAGTGTATGAGAATGAGGAGTTTAACCTCCTACAACATGCACTAAACATTGAAGATGGCCTGGAAGGATTAAGGTATAACAAGGTGATAGTAGCAACTGACGCAGACGTGGATGGAATGCACATACGCTTACTATTACTTACATTTTTCCTGCAGTTCTTTCCTGAGTTAGTAAAGTCAGGTCATGTGTTTATCCTTGAAACACCCTTGTTCCGAGTGCGCAACAAGAAAGAAACAATCTATTGCTACACAGAAGAAGAGAAAAGAGAGGCAGTAAATAAACTTGGAAGCAAGCCAGAGATTACCCGCTTTAAGGGTTTGGGTGAGATATCACCAGATGAGTTTGGAAGATTTATAGGAGACAGCATCAGGTTGCAGCCTGTCATCTTAGGTAAGGACAGTCATCTGGCTAAGCTCCTTGAGTTCTATATGGGCAAAAATAGCCCCACACGTCAGGAGTTTATTATCGACAACCTTAGAATTGAAATGGATGTTGTTAAGGAAGACATTGTTGAAGAAGTAGAAGCTTAAAAACCCCATGGGCAAAAAGAAGAAAGACAAAACACACAAACCACGAGTAATCAAGACCAAGTCATCTTCGAAGGGTGGCGATGTAATCCACGATGTTGAGTCAATTGACATAGACGGATTGTATCAGCATTGGTTTCTTGATTATGCCTCATATGTAATTCTAGAGCGAGCAGTGCCTCGCATTGAAGACGGACTTAAGCCCGTACAACGCAGAATTGCGCATGCCATCAAAGAGATGGACGATGGAAGGTTCAATAAAGTGGCCAACGTTATCGGTCAAACGATGCAGTATCACCCTCATGGTGATGCAGCGATAGGGGAAGCCATGGTAAACATTGGTCAGAAGGACTTGTTGCTGGAGACACAGGGAAACTGGGGAGATGTAAGAACAGGGGATAGTGCCGCTGCACCTCGGTATATCGAGGCGCGCTTGTCAAAATTTGCGTTGGATGTAGTTTACAATCCTCAAACTACTGAATGGCAATTGTCCTACGATGGTAGGAAAAAGGAGCCGGTAACACTGCCGGTTAAGTTTCCATTGCTCTTGGCTCAGGGGGTAGAGGGTATCGCTGTTGGTTTGTCTACTAAAATACTTCCGCACAACTTTTGTGAGCTCGTAAAGGCATCAATAGATGTACTGAAAGGTAAGAGCGTTAAAATCTTTCCAGATTTTCCAGGAGGAGGGTATGCGGACTTCACCGAGTACGATCAGGGGATAAGAGGGGGTAGAATAAAAGTGAGAGCTAAAATTGAGATACAAGACAAAAAAGCCCTGATAATCAGAGAGATACCGTTTGGAGTAACAACAACTTCACTCATCGAATCCATTGTTAAGGCCAGTGAAAAAGGGAAAATTAAGGTGAAGCAGGTGGTGGATAATACTGCCAAAGACGTTGAAATACTGGTGCATTTGCAGCCGGGGCATGCTCCCGAGATTGTTATGGATGCATTGTATGCTTTTACCGATTGTGAGGTATCCATCTCTCCTAACGCCTGTGTAATTGTAGAGGATAAGCCAAGGTTCATGAAAGTGAACGAAATCCTCAAATACAATACGGAGCAAACGGTGAAATTGCTCAAGAGAGAATTGGAGATACGAAGGGACGAGCTGATGGAGAAGATTCTGTTCTCTTCCCTAGAGAAAATATTTATTGAAAAAAGAATCTATCGCAACATTGAAGAGTGCGAAACCTTTGAAGACGTAATCAGCACTATTGACAAAGGACTGAAACCTTATAAAAAGCAATTCTACAGAGAGATTACCAGAGATGATATTCTTCGTTTAACGGAGATCAGAATCAAACGTATCTCCAGGTACGATTCTTTTAAGGCGGATGACATTCTTAAAAACCTAGAGGAAGAGCTAAAACAAACAAAATATCACCTTAAGCACCTGACAGAGTATGCCATTGCTTACTATCAAAATTTATTAGATAAGTACGGGAAGGGAAGAGAAAGGAAAACGGAGATAAAAGGTTTCCAGACTGTAACGGCAACAGAAGTAATCGCCAACAATCAGAAGCTTTATGTTAATAGAACTGATGGCTTTATTGGTTGGGGGTTACGGAGAGATGAATTCATTGCAGAGTGTTCGGAGATTGACGATATCATCGCCATTCGCAAAGATGGTAAGGCCATTGTATCTCGTATTGCCGAGAAGGTATTTATGGGTAAGGATATATTGTACACCGGGGTTTGGAAGAAGGGGGATGATCGCATGGTGTTTAACCTGATTTATTCGGATGGAAAAACGGGCAAATCATTTGTGAAACGATTTACAGTTCCTGCTATCATCAGGGACAAGGAATATGACCTTACGCAGGGTAATCCAAATAGCAGAGTTCATTATTTGAGTGCGAACCCCAATGGAGAAGCAGAAGTGGTGAATGTGAAGCTTACAGCAGCAAGTTCTGCTCGCAAGAAGATTTTTGAGTTTGATTTCTCAGAACTTGAAATCAAGGGTAGGGGATCAAGAGGAAATACGTTGACCAAGTATCCGGTGAGGAAAGTGGAATTACTTCAGTCTGGTGTTTCTACATTAAGCGGGTTGGATTTGTGGTTTGATCCTTCTTCTGGTCGCTTGAATAAGGATAAGCGGGGTAAACATGTTGGGAAGTTTGATGGAGATGATTTGATCCTCTCAATTACTAAAAGTGGTAATTATAAATTAACAGGATTTGAATTGAACACTCGTTTTGATGGGGAGGAGAAAACATTATTAGTAGAGAAGTTTAATCCGAAAAAAATAATTTCGACAGTTTATTGGGATGGAGAAAGTAAGCAGCACTTTGTGAAGCGATTCGAAATCGAAACCAATACAGTAGACAAAGATTTTGGTTTTATCTCTGAAGGCATTGGTTCTCGTTTGGAATTTGCATCAACTGAAGATTCCCCCGAAGTAATTGCTGAATTGGTTAAGGGAAAGAGCAAAACGAAAGAAACAGAAACCATTAACTTGGAAGACGTGGTAGATGTGAAAGGGTGGAAGGCAGTGGGAAATAGACTATCTCCACATAAGGTGACCAAGCTCAAGCCTGTGGAAGAATCAGGCGGTGGAGGTGAAGAGGAATCGCAGGAAGACGCGGCTGAATCGAAAGGAGTTAAATCTGGTCGTTCTCAGTCGCAAAAAAAAAAATCAGAAAACCCAGAACCGCAAAACGAGCAGCCCCAAAACGAAAGCCAACAAAAAAGTCAGACCCAAGAAAAAAGCCAAAACCAAAGCCAAAACTCAAACTCAAACTCAAACCAAAACCAAAGTCAAAAAGCGGGTCAAGCAAGCCTCTTCGAAGAAAGTCAGCCCCAAAAGGAAAGTCAAAAAGAGGAGGTAAAGCCAAAAAATGATAAGGATGCTTCCGAAGGAACGGCTTTTGGGATAGGAGATACGATTGAATTGGAGTTGTAATAAACTATTCCGTCATAGACCCTTGTTCATAAAAAAATGAGGCTATCTCAAAAGTTAAGGAATGACGTTTTTCTGAGCGAAAGCGAAGAATCTCTTTAATTTGAATTTTAAAATTAGAGATGTTTCGCTTTCGCTCAACAAACCGTGCCACTTTTGAGACAGCCTCATTTAGAGTTGTAGTGAGAAATAACTATTTCGATAAAGCTTTGACAAAAAAATAAGGCAGTGTATGCTGCCTTATTTTAAAATGTTTGAGTAAGAATTTATTTGCTAGCCGCCAGCTCGTCTGTTAGTGCTTTGTATTTCGCTATAATTTCTTCATCTTCTTGTAACGCTTTCTTTACAGCATTGTAAGTTTTTGCGCCTATATAATCCACAGCAAGAGATTGAAATACTTCGTTGATTTTGGCTGTTTCTTCTTCCTTCTTGGTCGCCACAGCTTTAACAAATGCTATCTCGACTTCAGTAGCTTCTGCTTCAGTCAACATTGTTGTATCATCAATTATTTTGGAAAGTTCATTATAACGAGAAGCAGAAACTTCTTCGTTACCTTTCACCATCTCTGTAATGGTCTCGATTAAATGCCCTTTCATGATCTCAATGG
>JBATLM010000135.1:0-10331 GCA_049289315.1 Cyclobacteriaceae bacterium | reverse complement strand
TGGGTAGGCATCGTCCTCATCATTTTTTTGGTAGGCTTCCTTAATTACATGGGAGAGAACTTCATAGCTAGAATGAAAACGGTAGGAACGATTGCACTCTTTGGTGCCTACACCATTTTTGGCATTTTTGTTTTTACCAACAGATCCGATCAAATTCTAGAAGTGTTCGCACAATGGAATACAAGTTTTACACCCGAGCCCGCAAGTATTTTACTTTTGATATGGACGGGCATCACCTATGTTGGATACAACTTGGCTGTCTACCCGGCTACTTTTTTTACCATTAAAAATATTGAAACTAAAAAAGAAAGCATCAGCGCGGGCTTCATAGCTGGTTTATTGATGACCATACCATGGTTCTTAACTTATGTCGCTATTATGGCCTACTATCCAAGTGAGGATGTACTTGGTGCCTCTGTGCCGTGGCTAAAAATGTTGGAGCCCTTTGGCCCTACGTTCGTTGTGATTTTTGGAATTGTAGTTGGCTGGACTTTAGTAGAAACTGCTACTGGAATAATCCACGCCTTCATTGGTAGGATTGACGCTGATGTCTTTCAGAGAAGCAAACAAAATCTTTCGGGAGGCCGTAAAGCTCTCATTTCTTTTGTAGCGCTAGTCGCAGCCATGTTGTTGGCTCAAGTAGGCATCATCGACCTGATTGCCAAAGGATACTCTTATATGGCTTACGCTATGATTTTGTTTTATGGAATACCCCTTCTGTTTGCAGCCCCTAAACTATTATAAGCCTGTAGCTTAAGTTTTATTTTGCCATTCCTGCCTCAGCCACTGTGAGCAGCAAGGCAAACTTGATAGCTTCTGCTCCGTCTTTATTCATCCACCATTCGTGCAATGAGTGAGCCCCACTACCTATACCTCCACGACCAATTGTAACAGAAGGAATACCTAAGGAAATTGGTATGTTAGAGTTCGTAGAACCTGGAGAAGTTGAAGTTTCTGCATTAAAATATTTTGCCGCAGCCATTGAACGTTGAATTACTGCAAGCTCATCTTTCTGAACGCCTGAAGGGCGTAATCCGATCACTTCCACATCGACAGTTAGAGGATCTCCTTTTTTAATTCCTCTATTATATTCTTCCAACCCCTTTTTCATTGCTGCATTAAAAATTTGATCTATTTGTTTTAACCTATCTGGTTCAACTGATCTCATATCTACTTCCATCCATGACTCAAAAGGTATCGAGTTTACGGAAGTACCACCTCCAATTCGTCCTACATTGAAACTCACCTTTGAGCCTGTAGATGTAAACTTAGAAGCTTCTTCAGAAAATATATCTATGGCCTTCCCCAAAGCATGATGTGGGTTAGCTAACCCAAAAGCTCCCCATGAATGCCCTCCAGGTCCTTTAAAAGTTACTTTATACCGAATTGATCCTAGGCCGCCAGTAGCCATTCTTCCTATTTCACCACCATCAATCGATATCCAGGAATCGATTTTTAAATCTCCCTTTTCAAATAGGTGCTTCACTCCCCTTAAATCACCCAGCCCTTCTTCTCCTACAGACCCTATTAGCAATACATCTGCTGATGTTTCAACACTTGCTTTTTCTAAAGCGCGCAACACTGCAATCACCACTGCCAAACCTCTTGTGTCATCGCCAATACCAGGTGCTTTTAAGGTATCTCCGCTTATTTTTACTTTCACGTCTGTCCCCTCAGGAAAAACCGTATCCAAATGTGCATCAAGAGCTACTACTCTACCACCTGTCTTACCCTTTCTTAAAGCGATCACGTTTCCCACCTCATCTATCCACACTTTATCAGCACCTGCCTCTTCCAGCATTTTCTTAAACTGCAACCCACGTTTTTCTTCCATAAATGGAGGAGCTGGAATTTCAGTCAACAAAATTAAATCTTTTGTGGTTTGAGGCTCCAATTCATCAATCGTGGTGAAAGCTTGTTGAATCGACTTGTCTTTAGTCAGCTTTTGGATCTCTTTATCGTAGTCCACTTTAAAGTCAACTTTATCTTTTTGCTTTTGTGCATTGCCTGCTATTGCAAAGATTGCAATCAATGAAATGGTGAATAGAGTCTTCATTCTTTTCTAAATTTGAAATTGTGCCTTAATGTACTCATTAATCCTAAAATGGGATAGCCTTAGTATTAGCACGGTTAAAATTAAATGTAAACTCTTAATGTCCTTGTTTTATATTAAACAATTAACTTCGTCAAGATTCAATTCTCATGCGGACAACTTTGCTGATATTATTCTGGGCTCTTCTTTTGGCCTCTTGCAAGGAGTTTTCCTTTAAAACACCTCAACCTGCCGGAATAAAAGCATTGACCGAAATTCCTTCAGCACTTCAAGGGCATTATTTATCCTTTGACGAAATAAGTGGTGATGAATCCGATACGCTCATTATTGAAGCCTGGGGGTATCATTTTAAAGACACCAATGATAAGGATTGGCTGGGAGCCGGTCATCTGAGCGACTCCCTCGTGGTGAAGTTCTACAAAAACTATTATTTCATCAATTTCAAATCTGGTGATCAATGGGTGTTGCGCCTCATTAGACAAAAGTCATATGGAGGCATCGAGTTTCTATCCATCGATATTCAGGATGATGCCAAACGAAAAGAAATTTTAAAAAAGATGGGCAAAGAAGTAGCTATAAAGGAAATCCACCGCGGAGATGATACTTATTATCAAATTGCTCCCACGCCTGATCAATTGATGAAACTGATTGATAAAGGCTTTTTTACAGGTTCTGAACTCAGTAAAATAAAGTGATTTTATCAAATTGTATATTTAAGCTTGTCTCCAAGCTTAAGTATAAGCATCGGACTCCTAATTATTCTTTTTCTTCTTTAGCAGGCTGTTCAATTTATTCTGCAACAATTCTTCAACTGGCGCTGCCTTTGTACTATCCTTAGCTACTGGTGTCTGCTTTGAAGAATCAGGCTTATTTCCCTTTAAAAGATTATTCACAATGTCTTTGGGCTCTGTTCCCTTCAGTGCTTCTGTAACCGCTTCCTTACTTTTTTCCTGAACTACGGTAGTTACAGCTTCCTTCACTTGTTGCTTTTGTTCCTGCATCACCAACTTAGTTTTGGGATCATTATAATTTCCTCCCACTCCGATAGTTACTGGAATTTCACTGGTAGAATTATTACTGCCTGAATATTGATTTACAAATCCTTGTAATTGGCCTCCAAGTTTTCCTGCAGGCACATTCATCTTCAATGAATAATCAATGCTGCCATCAAGACCCGTACTTCCTGCAACCGTAGTTTTATAACTTCCAAACTGTACGTCAAATGGTTTTACACTTAGCCTTCCATTATCAATAGAAGCAGACATAAGCACATCTCTTAATGTGACTTTATCACTGTCTTCCAATTTTGTTAGCGAAGTAATTCCTGAAACCAATTTAGATCCAGTAAGTGCCGCCTGAGCTACTTTGATAAGCCCTGCACCATTCACTGTTGCCAAGTTAGGCATCATGGTTGGCAACAATTCACCACTTATTTTAAAGTCCGTACTAAAATCCCCATTCACTAAGCCAGCAATAGGTGCGTAGGTTTTTACTACTGAAAATGAGCTTGCCGCTTGTTGAATAGCTAGCCCCTCAATCTTCAAGTCCATATCATATTTTGGGTGCGCTATGTCCTTAGCGTTATACGTACCTGTCATTTGGAATTTACCCCCCAGCATATTGAACTTTAACCCTCTAAGATTAGCAATACCATCTTTTACAATGATATCCCCAGAAGTATTGGTAATGGTATAGTCCATCATCTTCACAGTCGTGATCGAAGAGTGAAGAATAAAATCAATGTTTTCTGGCACAGGGATTACTCCATAAGCTTCCTCTTCTCCTGTTGTTGCCGGAGCCTCTTCTGTGTCTTCCATGAATTCATTTAAATCCAAAAGATTGGACCTGAAGGTGACATTACCTTTAATTGTTTCTTTTTCAGAAAACACATAAGCGATGTAATTACTTACCGATCCCTCCAGAGAGAAATCACTTTTGCCGATTGTTCCTGCTGTGCTCTTCAATTCAATCTTACTAGGATCAAAAATAGCTTGCGCCTTACTTATAGTAACGGCATAAGGTAAATCTTTCGAAGAGTACTTGAAGTTTTCAAGAGATGCGGTACCGCTCGTAGGCAAGCGATCGTATCTTCCAGCATCCACATCAGACATTTTACCTTTGGTTTGAATATCTGCATTGACTTTACCCGCCAATGTCATTCCTTCGATCGGAAATATTTTTGTCATCTTTTCAAGATCAATAGCTCCGTTGGCCTTTATGTCCCAATTGTAGTCATCCAGGTTTTGGATAAGCATGTTCGCAACAAATTTTTCTCCATCCATCAACAAGGACAAATCCTTTACATTGATGGTTGTCTCCGCCATTTTTCCGGAAGTATTCTTTACTGTAGATGCAAAATGCATGTCCTCAATCGGCAAAGGAAACTCACTTGATTTTACATAACCATCTTTCAATGACATGGCCACATCAATAGCTGGTATTATTTTCCTTATGCTATCATATACACCTTTTGCAGTGGCATCAATAGAAAACGATCCCTTCATCTCCAATCCCTCCATTGGAAACATTTTATTGAGCTCTGCCAGGTTCAGATTTGCTTTTACATTTCCATCGAGTTTATAATTCTTCAGGTTTTCTATCAGCATTCTTGCATCCACTGGGTTGTTACCGAACTCAAGATGTAATTTTTTCAAATCCACCACTGTGTTGTCAATCACACCGTCCTTATTATCGATAAATAAATCAACGTTGATATTCTTGATGGCGGATGGCAAATCAGGATACTTAAACATTCCATCATCTACTTTCACTGCCAAGTTGAATGCTGGCATCTGGGTCTCACTGAATATGCCTTTAACCATTCCGGCAAAGGCAATGTTTCCGTTGGTTTCAATGCTGCCAAAATCCTGGGTGTACATACCTGGCACCAATGACAACAAGCTTTTGAATGTGCTCTCCTCTGTTTTGTAATTAATGTCCATATCATAGTTGTCGTCATTCATCTTGAACCAACCATCGAAGGCCAATCCAAAATCATTGAGTCGTGCCACGTTTTCTTTGAAAGTAAACTTGGAGTACTCCTCACTTATTCCTAATACCATATCCGCGGTCAGGCTTTTATTACTTATGTATTCTACCCCATCAAAAATTACTGAAAGTGTATCCGTACTTGTTTTAGTTCTCAAGTCAAATTCCTTTTCATTGAAGTCCCCGTTACCTGTATGGTTAAGTCCAATCAGGTTCATAGAAAACGGAATGGACTGATCGTCATAGGAAACATCGCCCCCAACAATCTCCCAATGGTCTATTCCAAATGAAAATTCCCCTCCACCCTCTTCCGCTACGGTTACTGTATCAGAAGTTGGGTAGGTGATGTCCCAATTGGCCTTTCCATCAGCTAAAACTCTTATATTGATTTGAGGGCGCACCAGTGTAATTCCCTTCAATCTCAATTCATCACCAAACAATAGTTCTTTGAGATTAACTTCTATTTCAAGTTGCTCCACCACGAAAAGAGGAACACCATCAAACGGAGCTCTATTAAATACGCCCAATTCCCTTATTACGGCTGTTGCATTGGGGAAATTTTTGAAGAGCGTTAGATCAAAATTATCAACATCAAAAATTACATCCGCATTAACGGAGTTGGCTATCTCCTTATCTATGGCTGCCTTGATATCATCCTTGAAAAGGATAGGAACAATAATAGCTGTAGCCACAAATAGGATTAGAATTACGCCAAACCCAATCAGTACCTTCTTCATAATTTTCATCTTACAATAATTTTCTGGTTGCCTTTCCTTGATTTATACAAGACTTAGAAACGCAAAATTACTAAATCCGTTGTTGATCGCTATACCGCAAAAAGTATGCTGTAATGTTTAAACGAAAGTTTAATTTAAAACGTGCTTAAAACCACCTCAAGATAGGTTCAAGAAGCCTTTTCATCCTTTTAGAAAAGGGAGGATAAAACAGGTAGGAAAGGGCCAGACCTCTTTTCTGTTTCAGAACAGGCTTTTCGTTGGAAAAAGCGAGAAAACCGTAGAAACCGTGAGATTTTCCAATACCACTATTGTTCACCCCTCCAAAAGGGAGGTTAGGATGGGTAAACTGCAAAACACAATCATTGATACACACTGACCCTGCGGAGGTTTGATCCAGTACCCTCTCTCTAAATTTTCTATTCGTACCAAACACGTAGAGTGCAAGTGGTTTCGGTTTTGAATTGACCAGCTCAATTACTTCTTCTTCATTCCGAAAAGTTACAATTGGTAAAATAGGGCCAAAAATTTCTTCTTCCATTATTCTGGCTTGCAGGGGTGCATTTGAAATAATTGTCGGGTGGAAGAATCTGGTTGATGAGTCTAACTTGCCCCCTAACTCCACCTTCCCACCTTTAGTCACTGCATCATCCATCATTTCCTTCAGGCGGATAAAGTGCCGCTCGTTAACCACTCTTCCATAGGAAGAACTTTGATCTGAAATGGCACCACCATCACCAAAAAGTTTACTTATCTGTTTTTTTAATTCAGCGATAACCTCCTTCTTAACATCTTCATGAACTAAAAGATAATCAGGCGCGATACAGGTTTGTCCGTTGTTCAAAAATTTTCCAAACGCGATGCGCTTTGCAGTCTCTTTGACTCTTGCTGAAGAATGCACAATTGCGGGAGACTTCCCCCCCAACTCTAGGGTGACTGAAGTAAGGTGCTCAGCCGCAGCTTTCATTACTATTTTTCCTACAGTTGGGCTTCCGGTAAAAAATATATGATCAAATGGTAGCGTCAAAAGTTCGGAGGCAAGCTCCTTATCACCTTGCAGAACAATTACATCCCCATCAAATACTTCATTCACCATATCGGCAATAAGTTGAGAGGTGTTGGGTGTCTCTTCTGAAGGTTTTAGCAATACCACATTTCCAGCTGCAATGCATGAAACCAGAGGGGCCACACTCAAATTGAAGGGGAAGTTCCATGGTGAGAGAATCAAACACACGCCCTTCGGTTCGTACCTTATCTCTGATCGTGTGCCCATGTAATTGATAGTAGCATCTACTTTGGTAGGGCGTACCCATTGATCAAGATGGCTCAGTGCCTGCTTAATCTCGCCAATCACAGGATAGACTTCCGAAACATCCACCTCCACCGGTGGTTTTTGAAAATCTTTATGAACTGCCTCCTTCAATCTCGGGCGATTGTTCATAATCCAGTGAAGCAGTTTTTTTAACTTCTCTTTCCTGCTGGCCAATGAGGGGTTTCTATCGAGCGATTGCCTTTTCTTTAAAGCGTCAAAGACGCCTTGAACAGTTAGGTCATTTACTTTTTCTGCGATTTCAACCTCCATGTTTAAAAGTATCCAATTTTTCGATCCGGAACCCCAATGTTGCACCTAAACAACTTTCAAGCTTGCAGAAGCGACTCAGCAAATCGCAAAAAATCAGAAATAAAAAAGCTTAGTTTTTAAGAATTCGAAGTTCCACTCTTCGGTTGAGCCGATGTGCCTCCTCAGAATCTTCTCTTGAAATTGGAGCTGCCCCCCCAAACGCTTTGGTCTTTACCTTGCTCTTTGGGATTTTCTTAGAAACAAGATAGTCTTTAACTGCATCCACACGAGACTGTGATAGCTTAAGGTTTGCTTTTGGGTTTCCTCGTGTGTCCGTATGCCCTTCCAGCTGTATGATCATATTCGGGTTTTGATTGATCATTGCTACCACTTTGTCAAGCTCAGTATAAGAATTGGCTCCAATCTTTGCACGGCCTTGCTCAAAAATCAGTTCTTTCAGCACCAAGACTTTCCCTTCCGTATGGGTTTCATGCGCTACATCCCCGGCACTGCTTGGTAAGCCTAACTCAATATCCCTTAGTAATATGCGATCTGCTCCAGCCTCTGCAGGATCAAGCATATACTTTGATGGTGCGTAGCCCGCTGCCTCTACCGTAATGGAGTAGCGCTCATTGAACAATGGAATTCTATAACTGCTCCCACTCAGTGTACCTACCACACTCCCATATGGGAGGCTCTGATACGAAATGCGGGCTTCAATTGCTTCTTTTGTTTCAGCACTTGTAATTTTGCCGGTAGCATAAATTAAAGTATCGGCATTTTGAGCATAGCCGTAACTTATTAACCCTGTAATAATCCAAAATAATAGAAGCTTCCTTTTCATTTTTGATTCGTACAGATTTACTGGATTACAGTTTCAATATTTTAAACTCTACTCTACGGTTCTTTCTGCGACCTTCTTTCGTTTCATTTGACTCCACAGGTTTCGCCTCTCCAAAGAAGGAAACTTTTACACGTTCTTTTGCCACACCCTTGTCAGTCAAATAACGTACCACGGATTTAGCTCTTCTCTCAGATAGGCCAAGGTTATAGGCTTCTGGCCCAGTAGCATCAGCGTGACCCGAAATTTCTACCTCTAGGGTTGGCTTATCATTCATCAGGCTAACTATTCGGTTCAACTCAGGGAAAGATTCAGACTTAAGTGTAGTCTGATCGAAGTCGAAGAATATATTATTCAAATTGATGGTAGCATCAGGCTCAATCTTCGCTACCTCTATCGGCTCAAGGCGCATATCTTGATTTTTTGTGACACCATCTTGTGTTACATCTTTCAAGTCCAAATTTTGATTTTCTGAAATATGGCCATCAGCTTCCGCCCGTACACCATACAATTGTCCGCCAGGTAAGTGAATCTCATATTCACCTGTCTCAGGATTGGATCTGGTGACACCAACTTCAGTACCGTCAGGTAATTTCTCATAAATGATTTTCGCTGAAATTGGCTCACCCGTTTTTGCGTCAATTAATTTACCCCTAACAATTACGATAGGCTCAGGGCTCATGAACACAGGTAATTTCACGCGATATACATCCGCATTATCAACAGCTACTTCTCTTGAATAATAAGCGTAATCGCTTGTAGAGGGAATGTTAAAAAACAGATCGTTCAATTCAGTATTGATGTCTGGACCCATGTTCTCTGGCTCAGACCAGTTTGTCCACGTGTCGTCCAATCGTTTGGTCATGTATACATCACTTCCTCCAAAACCGCTAAAGCCATTGGATGAGAAGTATAAAGTTTTATTATCAGAAGCAAGAAATGGTGCAGACTCTTCACTTGCCGTATTCAGCATATCTCCTAGATTTAAAGGAGATGACCAAAGGCTATCGTTTTTCTGAAAACTTACATACAAGTCTCTGTCTCCTCTGGAATCTTCACGCTCTACGGACATCAACAAAGCCGTACGCGTATTGGCCATGAAATAATTTGCCTTCTCATTGAAATTATAATCGTCTTCGATTTCCAACGGCTGAGGAGCAGACCATGTTCCACTGAGGTTGTCACTAACTGATACCCCTGCGGACATTTTTCCGTCTTTCCCATATTTGTTGCCTAAAAGGATAATAACCGACTTACCATCCGGAGTAGCAGAAACTGCATTAATAAAATTTGGGTTCTCGTTATTGAATTTAGGCCCCATGTTTTGCGCCAAACTCCACGAACCATCTTCATTCAGTTCTGAATACCAGATATCTTCTTTGTCTTTTACCCCACCAATATTTTCAGGGTGATTTCTTCTGCTGAAGTACAATGTTTTTCCATCAGGTGAGAGTAAAGGATTAAGTTCACTGAAATCACTGTTCACTGTCTCGTCAAGCCTTTCAACAATTAAGCCTTTGCTAAGTAGCTCAGGGATAGAGATATCTGCTATAATTGGATATTGAGAGTCGGAAATAGCAACTGCATCAATAGAGAAGTAATCTGGCAACGCGGCTCCATCAAATTCGAGCTTAATTGCTGCCACTTTATAAGGCGTTTTCTCAACGAATACATTGAGCATCCTTCCTTTTAGGGGAATAGACATAGGGTTGAAGGTATGCACCAGGTACTCATTGTCCTGCTCATCATACAGATACACATTAAATAATCCACTAGGGTTATGCGACTCTGCAATGGCTATTTGCTGGATTTGGATGTGATTCTCATACCCAATTTTAATAAACTCCTTTCTCTTGGGCTTATCGGGCGTCCATGCATTGGGATTTTGACCACCAGCTGGCAATACGTTAGGCTTACCTAGTATTTGCTTTGCAGCGTATTGAACAGGTGTTAGCTCAGATGAAAAATCGATCACTTCCGACCCCCATTGAACGACCTGACTGTTGGCAATTCCGTGTGCTACAAGGACAAAAGTAGCAATCAGTAATATTCTATTCATGTATATGCTCGGACTATCCCGAATTAAGGATTAAACATACTTAAAAATTTAAAAACGGGAAAAAATAATACACCATTACAAATAATGATCACTTC
>JBATLM010000134.1:0-31898 GCA_049289315.1 Cyclobacteriaceae bacterium | reverse complement strand
CCTATGATCTCTTCATTAAGTGAAGATGCACTTCACGCACTTCCAAAATCTTTGAGAGAGGCATCCTTTGGTATGGGAGCAACGCCTTTTCAAACTGCATTTAAAGTGGCGGTACCTGCAGCTTCTTCCGGAATAATTGTATCTGTGATATTGGCAATCTCAAGAGCTATTGGCGAAACGATGGTGGTAGCCATAGCAGCTGGGCAGCAACCCATTCTCACTTTTGATCCGAGAGATGGAGTGGAAACAATTACTGCTTATATCGTGCAAGTAAGTTTGGGCGATGTACAACACGGCTCATTGGAGTATAAAACAATTTATGCTGCAGGAATAACTTTATTCATTTTCACTTTTGCTTTGAATAATGTGAGTTACTGGGTAAAGAAAAAGTATCAGGAGAGGTATGAGTAACCTAAAACGAAATAGGAGAATAGACAAAGCATTTAAATTGGTGGGCATCGGCTGTACATTGTTTGGCTTACTTATGCTTGTCATCTTTATTGGAAATATCCTGATCGATGGGCTTCAGCGCATTGATTGGGACTTTCTTACTAACCTGCCATCGCGTAAAGCGGAAAAGTCGGGTATACTCACCGCCTGGACTGGCACGGCCTGGATATTGGCGCTGACAGCAATGATTGCTATTCCGCTCGGAGTGGCAGCTGGAATTTATTTGGAGGAGTACGGCAAGAAAAATAGAATAGCTGCCATGGTGGAGGTGAATATTGCTAATCTGGCGGGTGTGCCTTCTATTATTTATGGGCTGCTGGGATTAGAAGTTTTTGGTAGGTTGATGAGCCTGGGGGCAAGTTTGTTGGCAGGAGCATTCACTCTGGCTATTTTGATTCTCCCTATATTAATAGTCGCCACACGGGAAGCGTTAAAAGCAGTTCCCAATTCTTTGAGAGAGGCTTCATATGCAATGGGAGCCACTAAGTGGCAAACCATTTGGCATCAGGTATTACCAGCGTCAGGTGGAGGAATCTTAACAGGAATTATTTTGTCTTTGTCGAGGGCCATGGGAGAAACAGCACCGCTCATTGTGATTGGTGCGTTAGCGTATGTTCCATTTGTGCCAAAAAGTCCCATGGATGAATTTACAGTGTTGCCCATGCAAATTTTCAATTGGGTTTCCCGTCCGCAGCATGAGTTTCTTGTTAATGGTGCCGCTGCGATTATTATACTTTTGTTGATCACTTTTATAATGAATGGTGTCGCAGTGTACCTTCGCAATAGGTGGCAGAAAAAAATTACGTGGTAAAACAGAACAGAAAGTAAATGAAGCACATAGAAGCCATCGATGTAAATGCCTATTACGGTGATAATCACGTACTGAAAAACATTGACATTGCCATAAAGGAGAATACAGTCACAGCTTTTATAGGGCCTTCTGGATGTGGCAAGTCAACTTTTTTACGCACGCTTAATAGAATGAATGATTATATCGATTCATTTAGGCTGGAAGGTAAAATTTTGGTGGAGGGCAATGACATCTACAAAAAGAAAGTAAATGTAGAAGAGCTGAGACAAAAGATTGGTATGGTTTTTCAGAAGCCAAATCCTTTTCCAAAAACTATTTTTGAAAATGTAGCCTTTGGTCTTCGCATACATGGCGAGAAGGACAAGAAGAAAATTGAGGAAATTGTAGAGCAATCTCTTGTAAAAGCGGCACTCTGGAATGAAGTAAAAGACAAATTGAAAAAATCGGCTTTCAGTCTTTCTGGAGGGCAGCAGCAGAGGTTGTGTATTGCACGTACGCTTGCAGTGGAGCCTTCAATTATATTGATGGATGAACCTGCATCTGCGTTGGATCCTATCTCTACAGCCAAGATTGAAGAGTTGATTAACGAGCTAAAGCAGAATTACACAATCATTATTGTTACTCACAATATGCAACAAGCTTCTCGTGTAAGTGATAGAACGGCTTTCTTCTACATGGGTGAGCTTGTTGAGTTTGGTAAAACAACTGATATTTTTACTAATCCTACCAAAAAACAAACTGAGAACTATATCTCAGGGAGATTTGGATAATTTCATATTATATTAAAGAGTCTAATTGTACTTATAAACTATGTCGAATTTAGAGATCGAACTTCAGGCGCTAAAAGAAAACTTGTTGGAGATGATGGAACTCGTCTCTAAACAAATTGAGCTTTGTAAGGAAACTACAATTTCGGGCAATTTAAAATTGGCTGAACAAGTGATTGAAAACGAAAAGAGAGTCAATGCACTTGAACTTACTATGGATAAGGATTGTGAGAATATTCTAGCATTACATAATCCTGTTGCTACTGACCTTAGATTTGTGTTGGCTGTACTGAAAATTACGGGTGACCTTGAGCGCATAGGAGACAACGCAAAGAGCATTGCTTCATTCTTGATTAAGAATAGTAAAAAGTTGGACAAGGATTATCTTGATAAATTTGGTATAATTAAAATGTATGAGGTCTCGATCTCCATGTTGTCTTGCCTGAGTGAGTCTTTGCAGAAGGATGATGCTGAATTGGCGCGCAAAACATTCAAGGAGGATGAGTTGCTCAATAAGAAAAATAAGAGTGGACCAAAAATAGCGGCTGCTCTAATTGAAGAAGATCCTAAACAGGCAAAACTTATCGTAAGACTATTGGCGGTGGTGAATAAACTGGAGCGCGTTGGCGACCTAGCCATTAATATTGCAGAGGAAGTTGTCTTTCACGTGGAGGCCAAAGTGCTGAAGCACAATAAGGACAAGAGCTAATAGCAATAAGCTATAAATATCCTTACTCTAAAATCACCCGTTTAAGGTAATAACCTTTCGGATCAATCTGAGGCCAACGATTGCTGGTAAGGGTAATTCCATTCTTGCTTAGTACAGTTCTTTCTAAGTCTTTGTCTGTTTGTATATCAATTGGAAGAGATCCTTTATAATTGAGCAGTTTAATTTCATATTTATTCTCCTCTAATTGCTTTACACTCACTTCCAGTTTATTTATCGTGCGAAGATAAAAGTCAAAAAGAGGTTTTAGGTTTTGTTTCGATTCTTTGCTGAACAACTGCTCCACATCGTCAGTGGTCACAAAGTTGTCGTAAGTGTATTGTTTGTTGGTGGCCAGTTTTTTTAGAGTGGGAAAGAAGATATCATCACCAAGTACATACCTCAAAGTGTGCATAAAAAATGCTCCTTTGCCATAAATATCTCCATGATAGGCATCATCGGAATCAACCTCTTCACCTTGCACAATAGGTTTTATATTTTGTGTATTGCGCGCAGTGTTGCGCATGCGTTTAAGGTAGGCTTCTTCTCCTTCTAGTTCACGGATATAGAGTGCATCACCGAAACTACATATACCCTCCTGTATCCACATGTGTGCCCAGTCTTTGTTGGTCACTTTATTGGCCCACCATTCGTGACCAAATTCATGGTTGAGCAGCCAATCAAAATCTTCTCCACCTACTTTGGTGTATCTAAACTGATTGCCGTATGCGATATTGGTTTGATGTTCCATACCCAAGTGGGGTGTTTCAGCGATACCAATTCTTTCTTTGGCCCATGGATACTCTCCAAAATACTTTTCCAATACCTGTGTAGTGCGTTCCAACCGTTCCAACAGGTGAGGTCCCTGGTCTGCATGCGTTTCCAGAACATAAAATTCCATGGGCACTTTGTTACCTTCCACCGTGGTGTAAGGGCGGGTTACTTTTTTGTATTTACCAATGTTGAAAAGAATACAGTAGTTGCTGATGGTATAATTTGTTTCCCAATGCCAGGTGTCCGTAGTTTTTCCGCGGGTAACCTTTTTGAGTAAGCCGGGAGCATTGGCAGTTAACCCTTTGGGAACGGTGATAATCATTTCTGCGCCTTCGTTGGGCTCGTCACTGGGATGATCTTTACAGGGGAAATAAATTTTAGCTCCTTCGGATTGACAGGTGATGGCTATCCAGGGGTTTCCATTTTCATCCTGACTCCATTGAAATCCCCCTGTCCACGGAGGCCTTTCTGCAATTCCAGGTTTGCCACCATAAGCTACTTTGGCTTTTATTTTCCCTGCTGAAAATGGTTTCGTGTCTGTAATGTGAATAAGATTATCGTCTCCATGTTTGAAAGTTTTTTTCTTTCCGTTCACCCACACTTGCTCCACTTTCAATCCGTGCCAAAAATCAAAAAGGAGAATTGATGTGTCTTCTGAAAGGATAAGGTCAATTTCAGTATAGCCATCTATTGTCTGCTGCACCGGATCTACATTCAATGCCACGGTATAATGGCGAATGTCCATGATAGCTTGTTCAGGTTTTAGTTTTCCTCCTGAGCGTAGATTTTGGGCGATTATCGGACTAGCAAGTGTAAATAGACCTACTATGAGTACTATTCTTATATAAGTTATGATTTTCATGTGTTGCCTTTAAAGCAATGAATTTACTTAAATAACACCCTTGGGGTGATTTATAGATGAATTTCTTTATAAAAATTGCAGCGTTTTCCTGTCGATGGTCGTCATCAATACAAACACTGGAATATGAAAAATTTATTAACTCATCCTGGAACCCTCTTATTGCTTATTGGAACCTTGGTAACAGCCTGTGACATTGTAAAGGACGATGTAACACCTAATGAGCTGGTTACTCAGGCATCTACTTATGCAGAAAAACCAACAGTAATAAATCTTTCCTCTCTTGCTGGCGGTGAGGAGATTGATATAAGTGGAACAGTAACACCCGTCTTCGGAGATTTCACCACCCTTGCTGATAAGGATGGAAATAAATTTTTAGTCTATACCCCCAACGCCTCTTTTAAAGGGCAAAAAGAAGATTTAAAAATTGATCTGGTTAATAAGAATGATGGTCTATCGTTTGCCCGGCTAAGGTGGGATGTGGGGTCTCTGGATAATGGTGGCGATACATGTGGATCAGCTTCGGGCATTTATGACTATGCACAAATTGCCCCTGGAGAGTCAATCACTATAGACCTGTTGGACAACGATATCTTTTGTGATATCTCTTACAATGGAGGTATTATCGGTGGCCATGATATACAAAACAGTGAGTCTGTTGATCTGTTCTTAGGGCCGGGTAAACGTGCTGATCTAAAGTATACCGCTCCTGAAGGATTTACTGGTAAGGTATTATTTGTTTATGATTTGGGCATCAATTGGAAAATTGATACACATGGTGTTGATCACAAAGAAATACTTGCAGATCCTTACAAATACCTTGAAGCCTTTACTACAGCATTGGTGGAAATAAATGTTGTGGAAAATTAAGTAAATATTTTGAATGAGGATGAAGACCTGATTCTGCGATGCCGAAAGGATGATCGCAAAGCACAAAACCTTCTTTTCAATATTTATGAGAAGAAGGTTTTGGCAGTTGTTATCCGATATACTTCATCCATAGACGAGGCAAAGGACATTCAGCAAGAAGCGTTCATCAAAGTATTTAACAACCTGAAGTCAAATGTTACTGCTATTCTTTCTTTGGAAAAATGGATAATCAGAATAGCAGTAAACACAGCCATTGATTATTTCAGAAAGCAGAAGAGAATTGAAAATTTAAATGATCAGTTTCTCTTTCCTGTCGCTGAACAACCCGTGGTTTTGGAACAACTCAAAGAAGAGGAGCTAATTACACTGATTCAGCAAATGCCGGACCCTTATCGGCTGATTTTCAACCTCTACATCGTAGAAGGTTACAACCATAAGGAAATTGCCATGATGGTGAATATTGAAGAGAGCACATCCAGGTCGTATTTAACGCGAGCAAAAGATTTTTTAAAGAGCAAGTTGACCCAACCTGAAAATAAAAAAGGATATGGATAATTTAGAAGACGATAGCTTAAGAGAAGTGTTCTCTCAACTAAGAGGATATGAAAGCAAGAAGTCAGGCATTACCTGGGCTTCAGTAAGCAGACACCTCGGGTCTGGAGGGTTTTCTAAAGCCGTAATACTTTCGTTGGCAATATTAATTATTACAGCCCCATCTGTGTTCACCTTTGAAAGTGCCCCTGAAGGAGAGGTGATTGATGAGATCCATATCCCTGAAACGAATTCAAATGCTAAAATTTATTCTTCACTAAATGGAAAAGTAAAACCTTCAACTGCTCAGATTACAGAGAATGAAATTTTGTCAAATGATGCGCAACCGGCAAAGCGCTTGTTGACAATAAACCTGGAGAAAAACGAAACAGCCCAACCTTCTGAAAAGAAACTGGTGAATGATTCAAATAATGTAAAGCCATCTACACTAATGGTGGATTTAAATAATGAAAAGGCAATAGTATTTGAAGAGCCGCTTGATACTATTGCATTACCATTGCCAGAGGAAGATGCCATCCTGGCTGAAGAAGAAATATTAAAGACAGGCAGACCTATTAGTATAGCGGTTTCGGCATTTTACGCATTTGGTGTGGTTGATCCACTACCTACTGATGAGGTAGTGCTTACGGATTATCAATCTCGGCCGGGATATGGTGTAAATCTAAATATGATGATACCTGTATTCAGCAATCATGACTTTACATTGGATGTTGGTCCGACTTATCAGTTGATGAGAAAAGGATTTGACTTTAAGGCCAGCGACTTCGGGTCGGAACGGATTTCCCAGTCTGTTTTAAAGAATACCCTTACAAGTCATTTCCTGGGTGCGGGATTTCAATTCGGGATAAGTAAAAGACAATTGCTGTTGGGTTCAACGATTATGAAATCTATGAAAGGAAGTAATTCGTTGAATGATTACACAGGGCCGGTAGTTTTGTTTTTGCAGGCTGCCAAAGAAATTAATTTAAAAAACGAAAACAAGTACTTGCAGCTTGGTATTTCTTCTGGCATCCCGTTGTCCGGTCCGTATTCTACTTTTAAATATTTTCCAATTCAGCTCTCGGTAGGGATACGAAATGTGTTCCAAAGAAATTAACCCACCTGCTTGGCCATTTCCCAGCCGATCATGCTTTTCTTTCGCGTGGAGTTCCATCGGTATTCTCCAAGTATGCCGTCTTTGCGGATCACACGATGGCAAGGTATAAGATAGGCAATATGATTGGACCCAACTGCTGAACCTACGGCTTGCATGGCGCGGGGAGAATCAATCTTTTCTGCAATGCCCTGATAAGTCACCACGCCTCCAGTAGGTATCTTGAGTAAAGCATCCCACACTTTAATTTGAAAGTTGGTGCCCTTCACAAACAAATGCAGCTTGGTGGGAGACGAAGTATTGCGTGAAAAAATTTGTTGAGCGAATTGGGATGTGCTATCCTGATTTTGATGAAAGACAGAGTTGTGCCAATGCGTTTTCATTTCGTCCATTCTGGGTTGAGCATCGTCCATCGAATTCAAAAACGAAAGCCAGCAGACACCTCGTTCAGTAGCACCAATCAGGCTAAGCCCAAATGGCGTTTCATGAATTCCATATTCAATGCGCAATCCTTCTCCTTGCTTTTTATACTCTTGTGGAGTCACCGCTTCCAGTGTGGTGAACAAATCATATACCCGCGACTGGCTGGAAAGTCCGGCAGATTCGGCTGCTTCGGAAATATTTTTTGTTTCGTGAAGTTTTTGTTTTAAGTAACCTACGGTAAGAAATTGTAGGAAACGTTTGGGGCTGATGCCTGCCCATTCTGTAAATAACCGCTGGAAGTGAAAAGGACTCAAATGTACTTTCTCTGCTACCTCATCTAATTCTGGCTGACGCTGGAAGTTTTCCTCCAAAAACTGAATGGCCTGTTCTATGCGGTGATAGTTGATATTGGGTTCACTGGTTGACACAATCATAAATCTATTGTTTTTGTTGAGCAAAATTGTGCTTCAGCGTCTCGTATTTCAACCTGATTCTTGCTTTGTTGATGTGATGATGGGGTTGATGGGATGATTAGTTGATGTGCTGACTGTTTAATGGTGAACAAATCCCTTTAATTTTGATAAATTACTACTTCGTTTAAAAAACAATACCCTTATGCGAGTAATTATATTTCTTCTGCTTGGTTTTGGATTTTCCGTACAGGCCCAGCAAAATTTTGATACCGTTAATATTCGTCCTATAAAAATCACCGATAACATCTACATGATGATGGGTGCTGGTGGCAACATCGGGTTTATCAAAGGAGAAGAGGGTGCCCTGATTATAGACAATCAGTTTGGACCGCTGTCTGGAAAGATTGCACAGGCAGTCGTAGAAGAAGGAGGCGGACAGATCAAAGTCCAGATCAATACCCACATCCATGGCGATCACACCGGAGGCAACGATAATTTTGCCAAATGGGGTGTTACCATTGTAGCACACGATAATGTTAGAATGCGAATGACGAAGGAAAGTAAGCGTGGTGAGGCTGTTAGCCCTCCAAGAGATAAAATAGCCTGGCCTGTCGTTACTTTCCCTGACAGGATGAACATCCACTGGGGTGGGGAAGAACTGGAACTGTATCATTTTTTTACCGGGCACACGGATGGTGATGTGATTGTAAAATTTAAAAATGCCAACGTGTTCCACATGGGCGACATGTATGTACAATATGGCTATCCATTTGTAGACGTGAACAACGGAGGGGGGATCAATGGCTTCATCTCTTCCTTGGATAAGATGCTTCCTTTAATGAACGACAATTCAAAAATTATTCCTGGTCATGGGAATCTGGCCACTAAAAAAGAAGTGCAGGCTTTTCGCGATCGATTGGCAGAGATTCGGGATGCAGTGGCTACTGCGATGAAGAAGGGAACCAAATTAGCAGATGTAGCCAACTTGCCCATTGCGTCTAAGTACGATGCGGAGTGGGGCAAGGGTTTTGTGAAAGGAAAAGACTTTGTGATGATGGTGGCGGAGAATTTGAGTAAGAAGTAATCAATGGATCAGTGATAACACCAACCATTTAAGATCACTCGGAACGCAAAGATTCAATTGGGTTGGCCAAAGCTGATTTGATGGTTTTAAAGCTCATCGTAAAAAATGCAATGAGCAATGTGGTCAGGCCAGCCACCGCATATACCCACCATTGTATCTCTATTTTATAGGCAAAATCCTGTAGCCATTTGTTCATCAGGTAATATCCAAGTGGAAAGGCGATGATGAAAGAAATAGCCACTAGTGTTATTAAATCCTTTGAAAGCAGGGACACCATTTCTGTAACATTAGCCCCTAATACTTTTCGAATGCCAATCTCCTTTACGCGTTGCTCAGCGTTAAATGTTACTAATCCGAACAAACCTAAACAAGCCACAAAAATGGTAAGCACTCCAAATATTTTCATGATGTTATTTATTTTTTGCTCCGCCAAATAAGTCTCGTTGTAGAGTTCATCGAGCATCGCGTACGCAAAGGGTTCTTCTACTTGAAAAGATTTCCACTTGTTTTCGATGCTGGCCAATAGTTCGGCCATTTCATTTGTTTTAGTTCGAATGATGAGTCCACCGTAAGGATTGTTGAGCATGATCAATGGAGCAATCGATTCGCGAAGTGATCTGAAGTGAAAATCCTTAACCACACCAATCACAGTGAGGCTTCTTTCCTTTCCATTACTTCCTGCGTTCACCGTTAAAACCTGGCCGATAGGGTTATCACCGAGACCAAAAGTTTTTACACTTGTTTCATTAATAATTACGTTAGATGAATCGCTGCCTGTTAGCTCTGAGAAATTCCTTCCAGCTACGAGTTCCATGCCCATGGTGGGTATGTACTTTCCATCAATGTTGTACTCAATGGTTCTTCGCTGAGCCTCATACTGGTTGCCCGGATAAACACTCGTCATATTATTATCCGTGGGGCCAGCAGGTACAAAGGCCGACATGGTAATACTTTCGATTCTCGGATCATTCAATAGCTGATTCTTAAAAGCATTTTCATTGGTTCCCAATAAGTAAGAATCCCTCAATACCAACAAATGATCGCGATCATATCCAATTTCCTTGTTCTGGATAAAGTCCATTTGCTGATTAACGATAATGATTGAAAGAATAAGTGCTGCCGAAACAACGAATTGAAAAACAACCAAAGCACTTCGGATACCTTTGCTTTTGCCAACGCTAACAGTTTTATTTTTAAGCGCAGAAATAGGTTTAATCGAGGAAAGGAAAAATGCAGGATAGCTTCCTGCTAATACAGTGATCAGTAGGCCCAGTGCAAGGAGAGACATCAACACCTTTGTACTGAGAATAAAGCTTGCATCTAATTCCTTGCCCGACAATTGATTGAATACCGGTAAGGCAAAAACGACAAGTACTGCAGCCAGAACCATAGCCACTACCGTTGCAATAAATGACTCAACTAAAAATTGATGAATAAGTTGATTTCTTGCAGAGCCTAAAACTTTTTTAACACCTATTTCCTTGTTTCGTTTAGTGGCTCCTGCTGTCGAAAGATTCATGAAATTAATACAAGCAATCAGTAACATGAATAGGGAGATCGCCCCAAATATATAAACCGCTTTAATATCACCGCCAGCTTCCAACTCGCTTTGACCATCAAAATCAGAATGTAGGTGAATGTCCGTTAACGGCTGAACGTACAGACCAATCTCATTTCCGTTTTCAGTAAACTTTTCAAAAGTCATCCCCATCTGCTCTACCTGTGGGCCCATGTATTTTTCAATGATGGCAGGGAGCTTCTCTTCAAATTCTTTGAAGTCAGTTCCTTTATGGAGCACCAGATAACTGAAATAATTAGAGGCCATCCAATTATTTTCTCTGGCATGCGCCAAACCTTTCATAGAGGCAAATAAGTCAAAATGGAAATGAGAATTGGAGGGTAGGTTTTCTATAATTCCAGTAACCTTATATTGTTCTCCAGATTCCTTGAATTCCAGGATTTTATTGATGGGGTCTTCCTTGCCAAAGTACTTAGCAGCTTCATCCTTAGTGAGCACAATGGTATTTGGTTCAGTGAGTGCGGAAGTCGGGTCGCCCTGGAGAAAAGGCAGTGTAAAAACGGAGAAGAATGTAGGGTCTACAAATGCTACCTTACTGTTGCTGTAAGTAGTATTGTTATGTGTTATTTGAGGTGATCCAAAGTTTCTGAGTCGCGTGGCTTCCTCTACTTCTGGAAATTCGTCTTTCAATGTAGGGGCAACGGGAGCCGGTGTTACGGCTTCTTTTATTACTTCACCATTAAACTTTCCTTTCAATACGATACGCACCATCCGATCGGCCTTCTCATTGTATCGATCATAACTTAGTTCATCAACCACAAACAACATGATAATTAGGCAAGTAGCAATGCCCATCGCCAGACCGGTTATATTGATGGCGAACAGCCCTTTATTCTTGACTAGGTTTCTCCAGCCGATTTTAAAATAACTCCTATACATACATCGTAATTCAGGATTTTTAGACAACTCAAGATGTGATGAGCTGATTCTTACTGGCTTAATAATGGTGCCAAACTCAAATTCACTAAAATTTCTCCCTTATAAAGGAATCGAAATCATTCGTTGTTCATATATGAACAATCTCTGTATAAATGCGGTCGGAGAGTTCAATGTAGGAAGGTAACAGGTGTGGATAACTTGCCTATTGCTTAGACTACTCGCAATTGCCTGGATGAGTGATGTACTCGAACAATCCCTATATAGTCTTGATTGATTTTGTAAACTATTCGATAGTTTCCTTCAATGAGTTCCCTTATAGTTTCTATCTCAAGTTCGGGTACTATTCGCCCTGACTTAGGGAATTTTTCTAGTTGATCAACTTTACTAATTATTTTGCCAATGAATTTATCAGCGTAGCTTTTAGAATCCTTAGAAATGAAAGCATGGATGGATTTGAGATCGTCTATCGCAAATTCAGTCCAAATTACTTTTACCATTTCTTAGAGAGCTCTTTCACCTTTTCATGAGAGACCGTTTTTCCTTCGTCCAATTGCTTGAGTCCTTTGTCTACTTTTTCAACGAAAATTAGCCTTTCAATCAACTCATCGAGATCAAATTCAGCAGGAAGTTCCTTGATCGTTTCTATTGCCTTATCACGTTTCATAATCGAATTTACGAAAATTTGGATTATTAATACACCCACCTCTTCAAGCTCCTGACATCGGTTGTCGGGTCATGATCCAATACGGTGATCCTGTAATTGGCTCATTGAATGAGGCGATCGATCGATACCCTAATTTTTCGTAGAACTTCATGTTTCTTGGTGTAAAAGTTTCAAGGTAAGTCGTGATTCTCATGCCGTCTGTTTTTTCTAACACAGGAATAATTAGTCCGCTTCCCAGCCCCTTATTTTGGTGAGCTGGCTCCAGGCCCACAATCGACAGGTACCATGCGTCAGTGGGTATCAAAGGATCGGATTTAAGACTCATGTAGTTTACGATGGATGAATAACACTGCCATGCGTTCTGTCCCAGGTGTGTGATAAGAAATTCTTTCTTACTGCTTTTCAGTTGCTCTTCTTTTTCTCCCATTGGTTTTAACCAAATGGATGCACCATAATTATGATTAGCAGGAATGAAGATTTGACCAGAATGTTCACCTTCCATCATGGAATAATCCATGTACCTCAACATCATTTCTTTCTTTTCCAGTTTGCTCCCTGCAATTGCTTTTTCTAGCGTAATGTAAAAAGGATCATCGATCAATGATTCGTAAAGTGCTTCTGAAATTTTTCGGTAAGTGAAAGTGTAACTGGTCATTTGGTTTCCCTAAAGCATGCCTTCCGCCTCTTCAAACTCCGGACAGTCCAGTCGGATGTCGGGTTGTTTCAATTCCATGTTCAATAGATTGCAATGGTCTTTCTTTTTGGTGTGACTGTAAAACTTGCAACCATAACAGGTGCGTTGCACACTAAGAATACCATTGCGGTTCAATTGAAAAATCAGCTGGCTTAAAGAAGAAAACAAACTTTCTAAATCTTTTTGCGGGATATGACCCAACTGAGTTTTTAGCGGACTGGCAAAGTCTTCCGTTTCTGTCACTATTTTTTTTCCTGTTGTGGATAGGCCAATGGTATAACTCCGACTATCGGTGGGAGAGAAATCTTTTATGATCAGTTTCTTTTGTTCCAGTATGCGCACGGCATCGCTGATGGTAGGTTTGGTGATGTTGAACTCTTTGGCAAGGTGACTCACATTGCACAACTCAGGTTTGTGGTAGGCAACAAAGATAAGGAGCTGAATTTGAATAGGGCTCAAGCCCAGTGCTTTGGCTTTTTCCCACAACAGAACTTTAAATGCTTCGGATACCCGTTCCAGTCCGGCCACAATTTTGGTAGAAACGTCTTTTTGCTGATGCTTCGGATTGAAAATGCTTTTGCTCACGGGATAAAGTTAGTTATCCTAATTGATGTACGAAGTCCTGGAGCAACTTTTTCATACCCTCCGGGGTGGTGTGGCCGAAAGAATGATGCAAAATTTCTAACTCCTCGTTGACAACCACAAAAGTAGGTGTGCCTCGCAATTGGTTTAGTGTAAAAGTGAGCGAAATTGATTCCTGTCCTTTCAGGTAATTCAATGCATTTTCAGTAATCGCAGCCTGCTCGGGTTGGGTGCGGTTGGAGAAATCGGGAAAAGTACTGCACAGCTGGGCTGCAGCAGATCGATAGTCAAACGAAGTGTCTGCTTTTTTGTCCATGGCCACAGGGAAAGGTATAGGCAACGGAAAAGAAGTTAACCCTTGCTGTTGCAGTGCCTTTTTGGTTTCACCTACTACCTCCTTACGCTCTAAGAGCAAACGTGTATTCGCTTCATTGTTAAATTCAAAATCTTCAAAGGCCGTGGAAATGCCCAGGAAGGAAGTGCTTGGATGGAACTCTTCGTAGAGTTGATTCACCATTGGGAAGCCGTATAGAAAACATCCCGGGCAGTTGACCTGAAAGAGGAAAAGGAAGTTCAGCTTTGTTAAGCTGAACTCCCCGTTGAGTACGGTATCGTATTGTAGATCTAGTTTTTGCATATCAGTCACAGTTTTCCATCTCTACAATGGCGTAGCCCTCTTTTTCAATTTGCGCTACTACATCGGGTGTTGCCTGCTCGATGTGACAAAACTGACATTCAGTGGAAGTGAGTTCACCGGTTTTGAACGGCTTGCTTTTCATAAATGTCTTGCCATAATTGTAAATGGCATTTTCATCTTTCAATTCACTGGGCACAAGAATATCAAAATGCATGCGCTGATCGTTGTCCCGCGTAACGTACGTATCCCAAACTGCTACCTTCATAATTACTTTACTGTTTTACTTTATAAGGTAAAGATAAATCTCCACTGGCCACACTGTAAACTTTGTATACGCCTAGCATGGGTAAGTCCATGTTGCTGGTGTTCACTTTCATCAAAGCCGCCACACCATCGTAACTAAAGTTAGTCTGATTGTTAATTCTGTAATCAGGGACTACCACTTTGATGATGTTGTTTTTGCTCTTTACGGGATAGCCCGGTGAATCCATGTACATGGGCATGCCCGGATTGGTAGGAGGGAGCACAACGGTTGTGTTGTCTTTTTTGAATTGTTTCACGGCCAGGCCGCCTTCTACTCTTTTGTCTTCCGTCAATACCACCCAGTGCGGATGCCAGATGATGCCATCGTTGTCAAAGACGCGGTCATTGTTTTCATCCCACAGTGGAGTGTCATCAAAGTCGGGGTGGGAGGTGAGGGCCAATGCCACGATGCCATCTGTAGCGCTGAAGCCTACATCGGTGGGTTTTAAGCTGGTAGGGAAGACGTAGCCCAGCACGGGTGCGCCATCCATTTGTCCGGCTGGTGTAGGCGTAGTGTTACCCGCCAAACCTTTTACGTTGATTTCCCAGATGGTAAGATCCAGGTCGGTGTTGTGTGTTACGTTTACCTGTTGGATTTGAAAGTCATCGTTGTCGTACGGACTTTTTTGAGCACACGACACGAAGGTGGCGCTCATAAAAAGTAGGAGCGCACTAAGGGTGATGGTTGATTTCATAGTTATTGGGTTTAAAATTAGGAATCCTAACTATTGGCATTAAAAAATTTTAAGCTTTCACGTCTGCCATGGAAGCACCAAAATTGATGTGCAGTACGTTGCCGGTGGGAGTCACCATGGCGGGTACAGATTTTACACCTGCTTTCTCAGCTTCCTCGATGCGTGATTTGTCTTCGCCAAAGTGTACGATTTCTACGTTTTGAGGGCCTACCAGCTCAATGATGTCGTGCTCGGCACTGAGGCACACGGGGCAACCTGCGTGATAAAAGATAGATTTTTTCATGGGTGATAATGGTTTTGTTAATGCTATATTGCGCTACAAATATAGTAAGGAATCCTAACTAAACAAGAGATGAAAGAAAAATTTAGGACTTTGTTGTTGGCTTGTACTTCTATAAATGAATTAACCGCAGAGGCGGAGACGCAAAGTTGGATGCTGCACTTGTGCGGAGAGTCCTTACTTTTTTGTAGTCATCCCATTTTGGTCAATGTACTGACTGCAAGTATCGCTCGGGCAACTAAAATTAAGAACTGTCCAGGAAGTTCCTTTTTTTCCTTCAAGATGGAACTCTGCTTCAGTCCTTTGAATACTCAACAAGAAGTTGGATGTAATCTCGTTCTGTGATGGTCTTTCCTGTGATGCCATTCCGTACTGGTCGATCAACTGCTGTTTGCCTTCTTTTAAAGAAAAGGAAAGCGCTGTCCATACACATCCTTCTTCACAGACTAATTGTAGCCCATTATCAGTATCTGAGATAAGTATTAGAAATTCCGATTCAGGAGCATCATGCCTTGGGGTATCATACACTGAAAAAGCGGTCAATGATAACACTGCTCCGAAAATGGCAATCATTGTTAGTTGTCTTCTTGTTTTCATGAGCCTAGCTATTAGTATTCTTCAATATAGCATTTTCGCTATTGGCGTTCAAGGAAAAGTTGCATGACTTAAGCCAGTGCAGGGCAGGCTATTGGTCAGCTTTAAGCTCTAGACGCTTCTTTGTAATTCAATTTCAGGCATTTCGTCATATGTTCTCCCATTCAACAGACGCCCCGCTGCTTTTTTGTTTCTTCCTCCCCATTGTTTGAAGAAGAATCTCACGCCAGCCTTTTTGCATTGCTCTTGAATATCAAGCACCCATTCAGCATCCATTGGTCTTGGTTTATGTCCACTTTCACCACCAACGATAACCCAATCGATTTTCTTAAGCTTTAGTCTTGATAAAGGGCCAATAAGCGGTTCGCATGATAAAAATTTTACCCTTGCTTTTGTTTTACGCAAATAGTCTATTCGGTCTACCGCCTTTTCATTTTCCACGGAAACCCCCATCCAAATATTATGTGTCCAATTCAATTCTTTATGCACTTCATAAAGCCTTTCAGCTCTTTTCGTTAAAACTTGAAATACGTGGTTTGGGTTATTGTTCATTACTGTGAAAACTTGTTTGATGAAGTCAAGAGGTATGTCTTCATGAAAAAGGTCACTCATTGAATTGACAAATACGATTTTGGCTGATTTCCAAGTATTTGGAATTCTTAATTGGTCTGGATGAATTCTGACTTTAAAAGCGTCTTTGTATTTCTCAACGCCCATTGCTTTAAGCCTTTTGGACATAATCTCCGCATAGCAGAATTTGCATCCTGTTGAAATTTTAGTACAACCCGTTGTTGGGTTCCAAGTCATTTCTGTCCATTCTATTGATGATTGTGCCATGTTAATTGAATTTTATTTCTGTTAAAGAGGCATTAGTCTTGCAAATTTTACTCGACAAATCTAGTTTGCATTTGGAGATTTTTTTATCGGCAATTAAATTATTTATAACTTTTCGCGTATGAATTGGAGTAAAGCCGTTCGAAAGAGTGAAAAGATAAATTTCCTTGTCATTTCTCAATTCTTGATTTAGTATTTTCTCCTTGAGCTCTTTTTCAAAAAGGTCAACCTTTTTAGGTTTTCTAACAGTACCTGTGAATAAGTCAATTTGTCCTTGCATGATTTTGTCATCATCAATATCGAAGTTTGCTTCTCCTCTGGCGGGGTCAATATTCCAGCAAGTTGTTAGGAACTTTTCAATACCTAAAACGTGCCCGCTTCCAAATATGAGTCCATAGACGCCTGAATTCTTACGCAGCGAAAAGGAAGCCAAATAGTATATTTTATTTTTCGGAATTAAGCTTTTGTAATAATCAAGAATGAGTCTATGTATCCTATGATATGGCGTCTTTTCAACTTCCTCTGGACTAAGTTTGATGTGTTGCGCTATATTAGGATGTTCTGAAAAACGCTTAATAGTTGATGAAGAAATGAAGAATAAGAAATCCGTTGTTTTTAAATTAATTATTTTGATAAAAACGTCTTCGTTTATATGCTTAATTCCATTCTGATCCAGAAACAGAAGATTGGCACAGTCATTATTCATTCTATTAAACTGCTTATCAAATGAAACTTTGAAATCGTGACTTTCTACATCAATAAAATAGGGATTGGAATCTTGATTTTCTTGGAGTAGCCTTTCTTTTAATTTGTGATACTTGGTTTTATTATATTCGTTGAAATAGAGATTGACAGTTAGTTTCTTTTGGTTGATCTTTTCTAGATAGGGTATAAGTTCTTCAATGATTATTAGAGGTGTCCCCTTATGCCCCGTAGAGTCCGAACCAGGACCAGCGAAAAAATCGAATATATTAATCGTTTTCCAAATTATTTCTTTGCGTGCTAAAAAGACGGGAAGCCACTCTTTAAGATAGTCCTTAAAGATTGAAAGTTTGGCTTTTGTTCCATCATCAAATGGCCTTTTATGTATGTCTTTACTCATTTTGTTTGGATGCTTAAGTTTTCAATACATAACCACTGCGATGTAGTTAAATATATTATTTAAGTCGTTTCTTAACAAGAAAAACCCTAACATATAGGACAATAACAAGAAAACCCGCCTTTTGAGCGGGTTTTACTTAATTATCAAGTAGCGTTATTCTATCGCTTTGAGCCAACCTTGGGGGGCTGCGTCAGTTCTTTGGTCAATTGATACAGAAATTCCTGCCCCTCGTAATAGGCTTTTACATTGATGCGCTCGTCCTTGCCATGGGCACGCTTATCGTCAATGTCGCTGAACAGGCCTGAAACTCCGTAGGTAGGAATACCTGCATTGCGAGTGTGGGCGCCATCGGTAGCACCTGTAGACATTACCGGGATCACAGGAACACCGGGCCACATTTTGGCGGTCACTTTTTCAATAGGACCAACAACCAACGGATCGAGAGGGGAAGGGGGACTTGCCGAGGCCGGGTTGATAGGCGTAACGCTGATTTTATTATCATCAAACACACTGATCAATTGTGCTTTTATTTTTTCAGGATCTTCTCCGGGTAATATCCTGCAGTTCACCACCCCCTTAACGGTTTGTGGTAACGCATTTTCCGCATGTCCTGCATCAAGCATGGTGGCCACACAGGTGGTGCGCAACAATGCATTATAATAAGGAGAAGCAGAGAGTCTTTGCACAGCTCCGGCATCGGGAGGGGTTTGTGTTATGCCTTTCATGTCGGCTGCTAACTGTCCAGTTTCTATTTTGGAAGAACGCTCAAAGAAAGCACGTGTACCATCATTGAGGTTGATCGGAAAATCATATTCAGACAAGTTGGTCAATGCTTTGGCCAAATGATAGATCGGGTTGTCCTTGCGGGGCAACGAGCTGTGTCCTCCCGGGTCTTTGATTTCGAGATTAAAACTTTGGTATACTTTTTCACTCAGCTGCACACCATTCAATACTTTCTTGCCGTCTTTGGCTTGTCCGCCCCCGCCTTCGTTGATGGCGAACTCTGCCGTTTTAAATGGAGGGTAGTTGGCGATCAGCCAGGCGATGCCGTTGTTGTCGCCTCCTTCTTCATCGGCAGTCAATGCTACCATGATGTCGCGCTCGGGTTGGTATTTTTCTTTTTTTAATCGGATGAGGTTGGCCACAAAAATAGAAGCCATGGCTTTGTCATCGCTGCTGCCACGTGCATAGTAGTAACCATCAATTTCTTGAAACTTAAAAGGATCAAAAGACCAGTCGGTAGGGTTGGCTTCCACCACATCAATGTGGGCCATCAAAATGACGGGTTTCTTGTTTCCGGTGCCGCGCAGGGTGGCTACCAGGTTTCCTCTGTTGGGAGTAGGACCGCCAATGAAGAGGTCTTTGTCTTCAAAGCCAGCTGCTTTGAGTCGCGCAGCCATGGCTTCGGCTGCCTCCGTGGTGTTACCCGTAGAATGGGTGGTATTGATTTCAATAAGTTCTTTGAAAATTTCTCGCGTAAGCGCCTGATCATTTTGGGCGTACGTAAATAGACTACTGCTCAGGAACATTAGAATGAGCATAGATGGTATGGACTTCATAAGAATTGGGTTTTTAAGAAGGCATAATTTACTCAAATGGATGGGAGGAGCAAATGGGCGGATCGGTGACAATACCGAACGCAAGCAATGTCATTGCCACGAAGACACTAAGTCACTAAGTTTATTTTGTGCCTTAGTGGCTAATCTTCGACTTCCATTCACGATAGGCAACAGGCATACAATTCCCGCAAGGACGATAGTCTGATTGAATGGCTTCTTTTTCATTCGCAAAGAAAACCCGGTTGCGCTGAAGCATGCGCTTGCCTGAGGAACAACTCAGTAAACCATAAATTTTTAAACCCGCATTTCCTGCAAGGGTAATGGCACCCGACTTGATCTGGAGAGATAACTCACTTTTAGTAATGTCGCTATGTCGCATCATGGAATACAATACCCAAGGTATAACGTGTTCCTGATTTTACTTCGCTCACTCCGTGTTTTACTTTAGCCCGATAATAGCCCTTCGATCCCTGAATGGGTCTGAAGTTGGTGGTGACTATTACAGCGTCCCCTTTATTGGCGTGGATTACTTCTGCTTTGGATTGCGCTCTGGGAATTTGCTCTGTCAGCACCAGTTCGCCCCCTTCGTAGTCTGTTCCTTTTTGAGTCAGCATAAAGATGACCTGAAAAGGAAAGAACACATCGCCATATAAATCCTGATGTAACGTATTGAATCCACCGGTTTCATATTTTAAAATGAGAGGAGTTGGTCGCACTTGCTGCACGGCATGACAAGTTTCAATAAAGGTGTTGTGTTCAGCAGGGAAGGAGGTATCTATTTTGAGTACCGACATCCATTGATTGGCGATGTGCGCTAGTGGCGTGTATAAGTTTGTTCTCAATGCTTCTACAATTGCTAGCAACGGATAATTGAAATATTTGTATTCCCCTTTTCCAAATCGATAACGCTGCATATTGATGACGCTGCGGTAAAGATGGGGTTCATCATATTGCCGAATTAGAGTTTCGCAATCGGATGAGTCTAATACATTGGGGAGTATGGCATAACCTTTGTTATTGAGTGCGGTGGCGATATCGCTCCAGTTTTGTTTAGTTAATGTATCCATAGTACAAATTTGATGGATTTGACTTTTAGTATTAACCCGATTCTTGCGGAATACGTATGCGGGTTGTGTGAATTCATCAACTTCCAGTAGACTTGTGAAAAGAATGGAAATTTCCCTGCCACCAGAATTTCGTTTCAAAGAGTGTCTTCACTTTTTGGAACGCTCACCCAGAGAACTCCTGCATCAGGTGGATGGCGATGCTGTGTACAAACTGGTGAATTATGATGGCGAAAAGATACTTTTTAAAGTCTCCTCGCTTGATTCGAAGCTGATTGTTGATTTTCCGATTGCGGAGCCTACCGATGAAATCAAAAAGAAGATTGAACACTATATAATAGAGTGGTTTGATATTGATAAGGATTTGAAGCCCTTTTATGAAATGGCAGAAAAAGATCCTTTCTTATGCGATTTAGCTAAACAACATTATGGCTATCGCATTGTTGGGCAACCCGATCTGTACGAATCGTTGGTGTGGGCCGTGCTGGGGCAACAAATCAACCTGAGTTTTGCCTATACACTGAAGCAGCAGTTTGTGAGGGAGTATGGAAAGAAGCTGGTGTTTGCGGACAAGGAATATTTTTTGTTTCCTGAACCCGCCATTGTAGCGCATCTGACTATGGAGGATTTGTTAAAGATTCAGTTCAGTAGACAAAAGGCACGGTACACGATTGGTATTTCAGAAGCCTTTTTGAACGGTACGATTTCTAAGGAAAAGTTGAAAGGGTTGTCGTTGATGGATGCCAAAGAAAAGCTGATGAAAATCAAAGGCATTGGCAACTGGACCGCCAACTATGCGTTGATGAAAACTTTTCGCTATCCGGATGCTTTTCCATTGGAGGATGCAGGTATTAGCAATGCGTTGCGTACGTTTTTGCAATTGGATAGAAAACCTACTTTGGATGAAATAAGGCAAGTGTTTTTGAAGTATAAAGGATGGGAGGCTTATGCTACACTTTATTTATGGAGAAGTTTGTAGTCAAGCACTAAATTGTTGCAGGTGATGATCGAGATGTTTATAAACCCCTTTGCCCCATTGCTCTGCAGTTAGTTTACCAAAGAACGCATGTGGGTCGGTGGTGCATTTGGCTTCGCCTCCTTCATGAAATTGCTTAACTAGTTTCATCAACCGATTTTTTTCAGCATCGAAATTTTTCCTTTCGCTAATGATAAACTCACTAGCGGTAGGACTATTTTTTGAAGCTGGCTGATCGTTGTAGTACTGGGCTTTTAAAAATGGACCTAATACATAACCCAAGAAACCACGCTTGATGTGTCTTTGTCCTGTTACTACTTCCATGGCTTCAGCGCAATGAGCCAGCATTTGATCTACCTCCATTTTACCCCATTGTCTCGTGCTTTCGGGAGTAAGCTTATTGATACGCGTTTCAATTTCTGTCAGACTCGATTGTTCAAATAAACTTTTCATGACTGCAGGGTTGTGTTATTGTAAATATCAACTTCAATTTAAATCATAATCCTCATTCTTTTCTAACTTGCGGAAGTGAAAATACGGATAATTCAAATCTGGCTTCTGTTAAGCGTTGTATGCTATGCCAACGCTCAGACGCATGAGGATGCAAACGAGGCATTCAGGCTGTCAGAGGAGTCACAAAAACCAGTGCTACTTATTTTTTCCGGATCTGATTGGTGTGCTCCATGTATTCGTTTTCAAAAAACGGTGCTGTCGGATGAGCAATTTCTACTCTATGCCAGCGATCATTTGATTTTGTTGAAAGCCGATTTTCCGCAAAGGAAAAAACTGGCCAAAGAAATAACAAAGCAAAACGAGCAGTTGGCCGAAAAGTATAACCCCAGGGGACAGTTTCCACACATCGTTTTATTAAGTTCAGATCAATCTGTCTTATCCACACTTCATTTCAAAAATCAAAATACAGAAGAATTCATTTCGATGCTGAGTACCCATTTCGCGGAATGATGAAGAAGGAGTTTCGCAGGAGTGCAAAGCTCATGGGATCTGCTTTTGAGTTTGTGTTGATTACAGAGGAGAAGGAGGGAGAAAAATTGTTGGGCGAGTGCATTGCGGAAGTAAAACGGATTGAGGTATTGATCACTGAATTCTCAGAGACTTCACAAACAGCTCAAATCAATAAGGCTGCTGGAAAGGATTTTGTAGAAGTGAATTCTGAAACATTTCAAATCATTCAACGGAGTCTGGGTATTTCAAAACTGACACAAGGCGCCTTTGATATCACCGCAGGTGTTTTGAAAAAGCTTTACAATTTTAAAGGAGATTCATTTTCGCTGCCTGATAAAAAATTAGTTCAGCAGACACTCCAAAAAGTAGGTTATCAAAAAGTAGAATTGGCGGATGACGATAAAGTGAAGCTACAGTCTGCGGGAATGCACATTGGATTTGGTGCTATTGGAAAAGGCTATGCAGCAGATAAAGTGAAGACCCTACTTTTAGAAAAGGGTGTTGAATCAGGAGTGATCAACGCAAGTGGCGACCTCACGGCCTGGGGCACACGGTTGGATGGAAGTCTTTGGAAGGTAGCCATAGCAGATCCGAATGATAAAGAAAAGGTGATTGCCTGGATACCGATTAAAGATGCTTCTGTGGCTACTTCCGGTGATTACGAACAATATTTCGAACATAACGGTAAAAGATATTCACACACAATTGATCCGAAGACGGGTTTGCCTGTAAGTGGGATTAAAAGTGTAACTATAGTAAGTCCAAGCGCAGAGTTATCAGATGCATTGGCTACTGCTGTTTTTACCATGGGTGTGGAAGTAGGATTGCATTTTGTAAAACAATTACCTCAAACACATGCATTGATGGTAGATGAGAACAACAAAGTGTTTACATCAAAAAATATAAAGGTTAACTTTAGGGATTAATGAAAGTGCTTCTCTTTAGATACTTATTGCTTTTCTTTTTTGCCATTGCAATGGCTTCCTGTCAGATGGTAAAGCCTTATCAGAGGGTGTATCTTAATGATTACGAGATGCGTCACGGATATCCAGGAGCGCGAGGGTTTGAACAATACGTGTTTACCATCAGAGAAGGAAGCGCTGGAGGAGGCGGAGCGAAAAGCAGTGGAGGCTGTGGCTGCAATTGATATATAATAAGTGAAGAAGCGATACCTCGTTCTGGGATTGATTACAACGGCCTTCACTTCGTTTGGCCAGATAAAAAAAGAAAACTATTCAAAGAAGGACCTTTCTCATACCGATGTGGAGATGGTTTTCTCTTACTACAATCAAAATAACGATCACTCAGCAGTAACTGGTGGCATCGGTACAGAAGACCTTCAGGTGTACGTCACGCATTTGTCGTTGGATAATATTAAAGATTCCGTGCGCACAGTTCATTTCGATCTGGGCTATGATGTGATCAGCTCCGCCTCTACTGACAATATTGATTTTGTACTTTCATCCGCTTCTAAAGTAGATGCTCGCATTTATACCAGTTTCGGGTATAACAGACTGTTACAAGATAAGCAGACCACATGGGGAATGAATTCTTCTTTTTCCATTGAGTCCGATTATTTGTCCTGGGGACAATCCTTCTCCGTCAATCGGGTGAGTGAAGACCAATCGAGAGAAATTTCGGCTGCGATTCAAATGTACTTTGATGATTTGCGATGGGGAAGGTATCAGTTTGAAGGAATAAGAGAATTGGTTTATCCCGTTGAACTGAGAACGACAAAATGGTTTGACAACTACAGGAGAAATTCATACAATTTAGCATTCGGATTGTATCAAACCATTAATCGCAGAATGGCATTGGGTATTTACCCGGGATTGACCTATCAATCTGGTTTATTGTCTACGCCTTTTCACAGAGTATATTTTGCAGACAATTCTAAACAAGTAGAACAACTACCTGGCAGTCGAATAAAAATACCTATAGGGATACAACTCAATACTTTCATAGGATCGCAGTGGGTGTTGCGTACTTACTACAGATACTATTGGGATGATTTCGGAATTTCCGGTCATACGTTGAATGTGGAAACACCAGTAAAAATTTCTCGCGTGATTACACTCACACCATTTGTTAGGTTGTATCATCAGAACGGGTCGGATTTTTTTAAACCCTATGCTAAGCATGCGATATCACAGGAGTTTTTTACTTCTGATTATGATCTTTCGAAATTCAACAGCAGTGCCACAGGATTAGGATTGAGATATGCTCCCTATTCCCATAAAGGAAGAAATACATTTAAAGCACTCGATTTGAGGTTTACCCACTACGAGCGATCTGATGGCATGATTGCCAACACATTAACATTGTCGGTCAACTACGACAAGCAGCAAAAGACAAATAGTTATTGATACGATTTGGCTACCTCAGCCAATCCATCTTGATAGGTAGTGGTTTTGAAATCGAACGCCTTATCAAATTTGGAGGTGTCGAATAAATAGTCGTTTTCACTTTGATAGAGCATTTCAATCGATTCTTTGATGTCGCCAATAAAAAGTCCTGCCATCTTTATCATCCATTTTTTGAGTATCGTATAATCGGGAGACACACCAAAGGCTTTGGCGGTCATGTCAATAAACTCCTTTCCGGTGGGAGTATTGGGATCGACTGGCAAGTGCCAAACCTGATTGTACGCGTGGTCAGTATTTCCCAACAGTGCGGTGGCCTTGCCTGCATCAGGTGTGTAGGAGAAAGAATGTTTTGTTTTATCAGTAAGGAACCACTGTGCCTTTTTTCCTTTGGCGAAATTATCGAACACCATCGCTTTCAAATAACTCAATGGCGTGTGCGGTCCATAAAAGTCAGCCGCCCTCACAATTTGAGCCTGAATGTTTCCATTTTTTACTTCGTTCAAAAGGGATGTTTCAATTTCTGCTCTTACCTCACCTTTTTTGCTGCAAGGATTGAAGGGTGTTTCCTCTGTCATCTTACCTTCTACCAGGCCGTATGGATACACATTACTAAAAAATACCAGCTTGGCATTGTGCTGCTTGCACCCATCAATCACATTTTGCATTACTATGGGCCATTGCGTTCTCCAAATGGCGGAGCGGTAGGGTATACCAGCAGTGAGATAAACTACTTTGGATCCCTTTATGGCATCAGCCGTCAGTTGGGCGTCCAACAAGTCAGCCTTCATCAATTGATCTGTTTCGTTTACTTTTTTTGGATTTCTGCTTACCAAACGAATTTCGTTGGTGTATTGAGTCAAATGTTTGGAAACATTGCTGGCTATCACACCATTAGCGCCTAGGATAGTTTGCATAGGGTGGTCTTTAAATCATTATCACGTATTAATGTAGTTATTATTTTAAAGCCAACTAAATTGCTTTCTAATAACCACAGGAATATGGCCCGTCTTACTTTAGAATTACCATCTCGGTTTATTTTCAACACCAGGCTTACTGTACGTGTTAGTGACATCAATTACGGAGGGCATGTGGGCAATGATACCATATTGGCCTTAATGCAAGATGCTAGAGTGATTTTCTACAAGCATCTTGGGTTTGACGGGGAGATCAGCTTTGAAGGAGCTGTGGGCCAGATTATTGCCGATGCCGTAGTTGTTTACAAGTCTGAATCTTTTTTAGGAGATCAGTTAAGCGTGGATATTGCTGTCACAGATTTCAATAAGTACGGATTTGATATGTTCTATTTGATTACCAACCTCACTACAGGCAAGGAAACGGCACGGGGAAAAACGGGGATTGTGTGCTTTGATTATGAAAAAAGAAAGGTAGCGTCCATTCCGGCTTTATTATTGAAGAAACTTCAGACTACCTAAAACACTGGATTCCAGAGATTCCCGTACCTTTTGAATCCAAATACTACCGACCATTTCAGAGTTGAGCATTTGCCTGCCATTACTGTCGGAAGGGCAATCAGCAATCATTAAATTGTTTGTCAGAATTTATTACTCAACTAAACCTATAATAATGAAAGTACGATTACTATTAGTTTGTATGATGGTTTCAGGGCTTGCCTTTGCGCAGGGACCGAAATTGTCTGCAAAAAAAATTAATGCATTAAAGACCGAAGCTTCTGAAAAGGTGCAGGCTGACGCCAAGCGAATTCAGGTGATGGTGGATAAGATATTCAGTTTTGCTGAATTGGGATTTCAGGAATATGAGTCCAGCAAATACCTGACAGGTCTGCTTAAGGAAAACGGATTTGAAATTCAGATGGGTATTGCAGGCATGCCCACTGCCTGGACAGCAACCTGGGGAAGCGGAAAGCCGCTTATCGCTTTAGGGAGCGATGTGGATTGTATTCCAAAGGCATCGCAAAAACCTGGTGTAGCTTATCATGATCCCATCGTGGAGGGAGCACCTGGTCATGGAGAGGGGCATAATGCTGGCACTCCGTTGAATATTGCTGCTGCTTTAGCTGTAAAAGAAATTATGGAGCGCGAAAAAATTCCGGGTACGCTTATGGTATGGCCCGGTATTGCAGAGGAATTGGTGGGAGCAAAAGCCTATTATACCCGCGATGGTTATTTTGACAACGTTGACATTTGTTTGTTCACGCACGTGAGCTCGAACCTTAACGTTACGTATGGCCCGGCATCAGGTACCGGTCTTATTTCTGTAGAGTATACATTTGAAGGGGAGTCCGCTCACTCTGCAGGTGCTCCATGGAGAGGACGTAGTGCTGCTGATGCGGTAGAACTAATGAGTGTTGGATGGCAATATCAGCGCGAGCATTTGGAGCCATTGCAACGTTCGCATTCAATCATTACCAACGGTGGAGATCAGCCTAACGTAGTTCCACAAAAAGCTTCGATCTGGTATTATTTCAGAGAAATTACCTATCCGAATATCATGAATCTTTATGAGACCGGTAATCGCATTGCTGAGGGTGCTGCGAAAATGACCAATACCAAGGTAACTCACAGAACATTGGGTACAGCATGGCCACGTCATTTCAACAAACCAGTGGCTGAAGCAATGAATGCAAACATTCAGACTGTAGGTTTACCTCAATGGTCTGAAAAGGATCAGCTATTTGCAAGAGCAGTTCAGAAAGAAGTAGGAGCTAAAAAGGAAGATGATGGTATGCCAACAAAATTAGATGAATTCAAAGGCCCAGATAAAGAACCAAGAAGTGGAGGCTCTGATGATATTGGTGATATCTCATGGAAGGTGCCTACGGTAACGATGCGTTTTCCTTCTAACATACCCGGCTTGCCAGGTCACAACTGGGCGAATGCCATTGCCATGGCTACACCCATTGCACATAAGGGTGTAACCAATGGTGCCATGGTGCAGGCAATGACAATTATTGATCTATTGACAAAGCCTGAATTGGTAGCCAGTGCTAAAGATTATTTTGAAAATGTTCAAGAGGCAAAGAAACAATACAAGCCTATGATCACTAAAGATGATAAGCCAGCTACTTACTTGAATTCAGATATCATGAAGCAGTTTCGTCCACAGTTGGAGAAATTCTACTATGATGAAACAAAGTATGATACTTATTTGGAGCAGCTGGGGATTACTTATCCTACCATTAAGAAGTAGGAGTTATCGTCATTGCGAACGAAGCGAAGCAATCTCCTTAATTGGGGATTGCTTCAGTCTTCCGAGGCTATCGGAATCCTTCGCAATGACGTTTTTTTTTATTGTTTCACTAGTACAGGCATCAAGCCGACCAGCATCATCAGGTCTTCATCGCCAATCATTTTCTTTTCATCGGCCATGGAAAGAAAATTCTCATACAAGTGATTTAAGTCTTCTCCCTCAAAGTGGTACCCTAATAATTCAATTCTGTGCTTGAGTGCAGCCCTGCCACTTCGCGCAGTTAATACAATAGAGGATGAAGGAACGCCTACTTTATCTGGACTGATGATTTCGTAGTTTTCTGAGTGTTTTAAAAATCCATCTTGATGTATGCCGGAGCTGTGGGCAAATGCGTTACTACCAACTATCGCTTTATTGGGTTGTACGGGCATGCGCATCATGCCAGATACCAACTTACTTAATGCATATATTTTTTCTGCTTTGATGTTGGTATGAAAATTTAAATCCTGATGGGTGTTGATTATCATGGCGACTTCTTCCAAAGAAGTATTGCCTGCTCGCTCTCCTATTCCGTTGATCGTTACCTCTGCTTGTTGAGCACCGTTACAAAGTCCGGCTATGGTATTGGCTGTGGCCAACCCCAAATCATTATGACAATGGACCGAAATGATCGCCTTGTCAATATTGCTTACATGTTCAGTCAGGTATTTGATACGTTTGCCAAATAAATCAGGCAAGCAATAACCGGTGGTATCCGGTATGTTTACTACATCTGCACCTGCAGTAATCACGCCTTCAATCAATTGCGCAAGAAACTTCAGGTCGGCCCTTCCGGCATCTTCTGCATAGAACTCCACCTCGTGTCCTTTTTCTTTGGCGTAAGCCACGGCCCACACACCTTGCTCAAGTACCTGCTCTCTCGTACTAAAAAATTTGTTTTTGATATGCACATCAGAAGATCCTATGCCCGTGTGAATTCTACCACGCTTTGCAAAACGTAAAGCGTCTGCGGCCACATCAATGTCTTCTTTTTTGGCACGAGTAAGCGCACATACAATTGGCTCTTTAAGTGCTTTTGTTAACGCCACTACAGATTTGAAATCACCCGGGCTTGAAATGGGAAATCCGGCTTCAATAACATCCACGCCCAAAGCTTCCAACTCACGGGCGATAATAATTTTTTCTTCTGATTTTAACTGGCAGCCAGGTACCTGTTCGCCATCGCGAAGGGTTGTGTCAAATATTTGAATTTTCTTGCTCATAACTTTAATTAGTTAGCAGGTACAGTTTCGTTTGCGCAGATACGTTGGGTCACTTGAGCTCCCATTTGTTCCGTGCTTAAAATTTTATTTTTGTCGGTTTTCGAGTCAGCGATGTCGGCTGTTCTGAATCCGGCTTTTAATGTTTGAGATACAGCGTCAATGATGTGTTGCGATTCTTCTTTTAGTCCGAATGAAATGTCAAGCATTAATGCAGTGGAGAGAATAGAAGCCAATGGGTTGGCAATGCCTTTTCCAGTGATGTCATGAGCACTACCATGAATGGGTTCATACAACCCAACGCCATCGCCAATGGAAGCGGAAGCCAGCATGCCCATCGATCCCGCAATTTGTGAGGCTTCATCGGTAAGAATATCTCCGAAAAGATTTCCAGTTACCACTACATCAAAACTTCTGGGGTCATGGATCAGTTTCATGGCGGCAGCATCTACGAACATGTGGGAGAGTTCTACATCAGGATATGCTTTGGCTACTTCCTGAACCACTGATCGCCAAAGCCTCGAACTTTCCAATACATTGGCTTTATCTATGGAAACTAATTTTTTCTTTCTGGTTTGAGCTGCTGCAAAAGCTTTGTGCGCTATCCGCTCTATCTCGTATTTAGAATAGATCATCACATCGTAGGCGGTAGTGTCATTGTCTTTCCTTCCTTTTTCACCGAAGTACACATCACCCGTGAGTTCTCTGAAGAATAGAATGTCAGCGCCTCTTAAGATTTCAGGTTTGATGCTGGATGCTTCGAGTAATTCATCAAATAATTTGATAGGTCGTAGGTTGGCATACAACCCCAACTCTTTTCTCATTTTTAATAATCCCTGTTCGGGTCTTACTTTTAGAGAAGGGTCGTTGTCGTAATAAGGATGACCAACAGCACCAAATAGTATGGCATCGGATTTTTTGAGAATTGCGAGGGTTTCATCAGGCAATGCATCACCAGTGGCTTCAATAGCATCATGGCCAATGATGGCTTCATTGAATTCGAATTGATGATCAAACTCATGTGCAATTTTTTCTAATACTCTTTTTCCTTCGGCAGTTACTTCTTTGCCGATACCGTCACCGGGGAGTATGGTTATTAATTTTTTCAAGATTGTTGTAAGTCAAATTGTTTAATATCTTCCGTCAGACTCAATAGATAATCAATGTCATCATAGCCATTGATCATACAGGATTTTTTGTAGGGATTGATTTCAAATGTTTCTTCCTTGCCTTCGAAAGTGATAGTTTGATTTCCCAAGCTTATTGTAATAGGAGTGTTAGGATTGGTGATAATTCCTTTCAATACCGTTTGAAGAAATTCATCAGACACTACTACTGGAAGTAATCCGTTGTTGAGTGCGTTGTTTTTAAAAATGTCTGCAAAAAAACTGGAAACGACTACCCGAAAACCATAATCGTAGAGTGCCCACGCTGCATGTTCACGACTACTGCCACAACCAAAATTTTTTCCTGCTACTAATATTTTCCCTTCGTAGGCAGTATTGTTCAATACAAAATCTTGCGTAGGTTGATTGTTGTTGTCATATCTCCAATCCCTAAATAAGTTTTCGCCAAATCCTTCACGCGTAGTCGCTTTGAGAAACCTGGCCGGAATGATTTGATCCGTGTCCACGTTTTCGTTGGGGAGGGGGACTGCTGTACTCTTTATTGAGTTAAACTTTTCTTTCATCATCATTTAATAAGTTGACAGTTAACAATGGCCAGTTGACAAGAGTTACTTTGTCAATTGCTTTTTGCCAACTGTTAATTGGTTATCAGTTCACGTACATCAGTTACCCTCCCCGTAATGGCCGCAGCGGCTGCACTCAATGGACTTGCTAAAAATGTTCTTGACTTAGGCCCTTGCCTTCCTTCGAAATTTCTGTTAGAAGTGGAGATGCAATATTTCCCTGCAGGAATTTTATCTTCATTCATACCCAAGCAGGCAGAGCACCCAGGGCTTCGCAACTCGAAACCGGCAGCTTCGAAAATTTTATCCAATCCTTCCTTCCGTGCCTGATCTTCTACCTGCTTCGACCCTGGCACTATCCAAACTTCAACCCCTTCAGCTTTTTTCTTTCCTTTTACTATTGAAGCCACTAACCGCAAGTCTTCGATACGTGCGTTGGTACAGCTTCCTATAAAAACATAGTCGATGTGTTTGCCCAGTAATTGTGATCCGGGCTCCAGGCCCATGTAGTTGAGCGACTTGATAAACGAAGGTTGTTCGCTAATGTCTTTGAGTTCTTCTGGTGTAGGAATACGATCTGTTATTTTTATTCCCATACCTGGATTGGTACCATAAGTAATCATGGGCCCGATGTCAGCGGCATCGAAGGTTAGCACTTTATCAAACATTGCATCCTTATCGGATTTCAACGTTTCCCATTGTTCTATTTTCTTATCCAGTTCAGTACCCTGTGGAGCAAATTTTTTCCCTTTGATGTAGTCGAAGGTAATTTCATCGGGAGCGATCAATCCACCGCGTGCACCCATTTCAATGCTCATGTTGCAAATGGTCATGCGGGCTTCCATCGAAAGGTTTTCTATGGTATCACCTGCATACTCTACAAAGTATCCGGTAGCCCCACTCGAAGAAATTTTGGAGATGATGTAGAGGATTATGTCTTTGGCCAAAACACCTTTACTCAGTTGGCCATTGATTTCAATCTTCATGCGCTTCGGCTTGTACTGAAGAATGCATTGTGTGGCCATTACTTGCTCCACTTCACTGGTACCAATGCCAAAAGCGATGGCACCAAAGGCCCCATGTGTAGAGGTGTGACTGTCTCCACATACAATGGTCATGCCTGGCAGCGTTAAACCCAGCTCGGGTCCAATGATGTGAACGATCCCTTGAAACGGATGACCTAGATCATAAAGCTCAATACCGAACTC
>JBATLM010000133.1:0-6592 GCA_049289315.1 Cyclobacteriaceae bacterium | reverse complement strand
TGTATGGCGTCAACAACTTGTTGAGTATTGTTTCCTCCAATGCCATAGACAATGGGTAATTTTTTAGGATTGTGCTTCTTTACAAAATCGAGGACTGCTAATTTTTCTTCGTGGCTCAATGTGGCGGACTCGCCTGTAGTACCCATCACTACGAAATAATCTACACCTTTAGCAGTATGGATAAGCAAGTTCTTAAGACCTTCAAAATCTATTTCTCTTTGCTTGTTGAATGGTGTTACTAATGCTACGCCTGTCCCCTCTAGTTTTTTCATGAGAATTTTAGTTTTGTGCACCTGTACGGATCAGGGGCGTTGAACTTACTTAAGTTGCTTTGAGTATTTATACATGCTATCGATGAGGTTTTTGGCTGAACCGTTTTGTTCAATCATTAGCTCAAAGAAAGCATTGTCTTGTTTGGAATACTTCCCAATTCTACACTTTGCTTTGCTTTTGGCAAGGAGATGCATGATCAACGGATTAGATGCGTTATCAATGCAGTAGAGATAGTCGAAAGATATCTCCATAAACTTATCAGCGTCCGGTGAGTTTACCTTTCCCCAAAAGGAGAGATCCTTGATGGTAAAGAAATCAAACATGAATTCGTAATTGTCTTTTTGCTTAGGCAGAAATTCAAGTACGGTCACTTTTTTACCATCCAGCTGAAGCTGTTTGATGAAATCCTTTATGGCATCATGCTTTTGCTTGTCTTCCACACTGAAAAGAATGCCTATAGAATGCGCTTGCTGATAAGGTATGCTTGAGCGCAAGCTCATATTGCTCTTCAGTGCTGAATTTGTTCTTAGATGCAGAAAGCGATTTCTAAACAATTTTTTACCGTTATAGACTATCCTGCAAATTCACCATTTCTGGGAAATAGTCAAAATTTCAAAGCATCTGCTCGAATTCTTTCTCAGTTATAATTTGAACTCCGAGCTTTTCCGCTTTCTGCCTCTTTGCAGGCCCCATGTTATCACCAGCCAACAAATAATCCAGGGCACCTGAAACGCCAGAGAGTACACGACCACCATGGGCAAGAATCATCTCTTTTAGTTCATCGCGACCGTACTTCTCAAATACACCTGAGATTACAAAGGATCTGTTGTCTAATGAATTGCTCAGCTTATTTTGTTCTTTCTCAACCAGTGTAAATTGAAGCCCGGCTTTTTGAAGCCGCGCGATTTCAGTTTGATTGTGTTTGTCTTTGAATGCTTTGACCAGACTTTCGGCAATTTTATCCCCCACCTCAGGAGCCTCTAATAGAGCATCATACTGAGCAGAGGAGAGGGCATCCATTGTTTTAAAGTAGTTGGCCAGCTTTTCAGCTACAGTTTTACCCACATAACGTATTCCAAGCGCAAAGAGCACTGCTTCAAATGGAACCTCTTTAGATTTCTCAATACCATTGAGCAAGTTTTTAATGGATAGTTCCTTAAAGCCATCCAGTTTTGCCAGATCATCTTTCGTTAAGTCATACAGGTCTGCTGGCGACTTTACCAAATTAAGTTGATAGAGTTGGTTGATTGTTTTTTCTCCCAGCGAATCAATATCCATCGCTTTGCGCTGAATAAAATGTTCAATCCTTCCTTTGATCTGAGGGGGACAACCCTTTTCGTTGGGGCAATAGTGAGAAGCTTCGCCCTCATGTCTGATAAGTTCCGTTTTACATTCCGGGCATTGGGTGATGTATTTGATGGGCTTGCTCTTTTTCTTATCTCTTTTACTTTGATCAACAGATGTTACTTTGGGAATGATTTCACCACCCTTTTCCACAAACACATAATCACCAATACGCAAGTCCAGCCGTTCGATTTCGTTGGCGTTGTGTAGAGAAGCTCGCTTTACAGTGGTACCTGAAAGTTGAATGGGCTGGAGTTCGGCTACCGGTGTTATTGCCCCGGTTCTGCCTACCTGATAGGTAACATCCTTCAGTAGGGTACTCTGGCTTTCAGCCTTATACTTATACGATATGGCCCATCTGGGACTTTTGGCTGTAAAGCCTAATTTTCTTTGTTGTAAAAGGCTATTGATTTTTATAACGACACCATCAGTCTCTAGCGGAAGGTCTAATCGCTTTTTCTCCCAACTGTTGATGTAATCAAATACTTTACCGATCGATTTTGCTTTTGTGTAGGTATCAGATACGTTAAAACCCCATGATTCCAATTTACTTATAGCATCAGCATGCGTTTCAAGACCCAGATTTTCTCCTAATAAGTAGTAGACATAACAATCCAGTTTCCTTCTTGCTACCTCTGCTGAGTTTTGCATCTTGAGTGTGCCGGATCCTGTGTTTCTTGCATTGGCATACACTTCCTCACCAATGTCTTCCCTGTCTTTATTGAGTTGGGCAAACGCAGATCGCGATAAAAACACTTCGCCTCGTACTTCAAATTGTTTTGGGATGTCTTTCCCTTTTATTTTTAAAGGAATGTTCCTTATGGTTTTTACATTGGCAGTTACATCATCGCCTCGTACTCCGTCTCCACGGGTTACACCTTTTACAAGGATACCGTTTTCGTAAATCAACGAAATGGAAACACCATCGAATTTCAGTTCACAGAAATATTCATAGGGTTCATTGCCCAGACCTTTACTCACACGCTTGTCAAACTCTTCCAATTCTTCCATGGAGTAAGTATTACCCAGGCTAAGCATTGGGTATTGGTGCACAACCGTTTTAAAATTTTTGGTAATAGATCCGCCCACACGCTGGGTAGGTGAGTCGGGTTGGCGCAAGTCAGGGAATTGTTCTTCCAGTTCTATGAGCTGCTTCAGCAACTGATCAAAATCGTAATCTGAAATTTCAGCCTTATGCTGTTGATAGTAAAGGTTGTTGTGGCGATCAATCACCTCTGATAAACGCTCGATTTCTTTTTTTGCTTCTGTAGTGGTCATGCAATAATTGAAGTAGCCTAAAGATAATTATCCTTGCGGAAAATTTCAGGTATTGATGAGATTCAAAATATGACAAGCAGCAAGCCCCGCAGTTTCGGTGCGAAGGGTAGAGGTTCCTAGGCTTATTTTTTGAAACCCTTTGTCAATGGCCTTGTCTATTTCCTTTTGAGTGAAGTCTCCTTCTGGGCCAATCAACACAAGATAATCAGATTGTAGAGGAGCTTCCTTAAGGTGCTTTGGATTGGCCTGGTCTACATGCGCTATATACTTATACGCGCACGGTTCATTCAGTATTGTTTCCACCTTGCCGATAGGGTGTAATTCAGGGAGCCATGCCTGACCGGATTGCTTCATGGCACTCACTGCTTTCTTTGTTATCCTATCCATGTTGATTACCCTTCTTTCTGAGTTTTGGCATTGGATGAAACTGATTGTATCAATACCTATTTCTGTTGCCTTTTCTACAAACCACTCAATGCGGTCAATATTTTTTGTAGGGGCTATGGCAATGTGTATCGAATACTTTCTTTTAGGAATAGCAACCGTTTCACTAATGGAGAAATGGCAGGCAGATTTCGACAGCTCAGTGATAATAGCTTTGTATAAGCTCCCTTTACCATCGGTGAGCTGCAGTGTGTCTCCACTTTGTAGCCTTAAGACTTTAGTGGCGTGACGTGCCTCCTCTGCATCTAGGGAGTGAGTCCCTTCGGGAATAAGTGGCTGATAAAAGATGGGCAAAATTTATTGGTATTGCTCTTTTAATTTTCTCATCAGATCAACGTACTGCTGCATAGCGTCTTCTTTAGCAACTCCTTTCTTCGCTGCCCATGCATCATACTTGGCAATGGCCTTAAAGTCAAATCCTCCAGGACGCTCACCGGAAACATCTCCATCACTGCCTTGTTTGAATAGTGAATACAGTTCCAATAACTCCTCGTTGGTTGGTCGCTTCGTCAATTCCTTGGATTGACTCACTGCGCTGTTAAAGTCTTCGATTAATCCCATAAAAAAAGCCCCTTTATTGGGGCTTTAAATATAGTGTTTACGATTCAATTATCTTTTGGTAATTGGTACGTAGGCGCGTTCTTTTTGACCAGTATAAATCTGTCTTGGTCTTCCAATAGGCTCCTTGTTTTCTCTCATCTCTTTCCACTGAGCAATCCATCCTGGTAGTCTGCCTATAGCAAACATTACGGTGAACATCTCTACAGGAATGCCTAGGGCTCTATAGATAATACCAGAGTAGAAGTCTACGTTAGGGTACAACTTGCGCTCGATAAAGTAAGGATCGCGAAGGGCGATGTCTTCCAGGTTTCTGGCCACATCTAAAATAGGATCTTTAACTCCCAGCTTAGCAAGTACGTCATCAGCTGCTTTTTTAATGATCTTGGCTCTTGGGTCAAAGTTCTTATACACTCTGTGACCAAAGCCCATCAAACGGAATGGATCGTTTTTGTCTTTTGCTTTCGCAATCCATTTATCAATGTTACCTCCATCCTTCACAATGCTTTCCAACATCACAATCACTTCCTGATTGGCACCACCATGCAGTGGTCCCCACAGTGCATTGATACCCGCTGAGATCGATGAATAAATACTGGCCTGCGATGAACCCACCATCCTTACTGTAGAAGTAGAGCAGTTTTGCTCGTGATCTGCATGAAGGATTAATAACTTATCAATAGCGGCACTGATCACAGGATCTGGCTGATAAGGTTCTGCAGGAAGTGCAAACATCATCTTCATAAACCTGGAGCAATACTCTAATGAGTTGTCAGGGTAATTAGCAGGATGACCTAATGCATTCTTGTATGCCCAAGCGGCAAATGTTGGCATCTTGGCCAATGAACGAATGATACTTAAGTAAACACTTTCTGATGCTCTGTTAGGATCCAAAGATTCTGGATAGAAGGCTGTCTGTGAGCAAAAGAGGGAAGCTAATACACCCATGGGATGAGCTGTAGAAGGAAACCCGTCAAGAATCTTCTTCACATCCTCATGCACCAAAGTATGCGTTTTGATATCATCGCGGAACCTTTGTAGTTGATCCTTGCCTGGTAGCTCACCAAAAATGAGCAGGTAGGAGACTTCAATGAAAGTGGATTTTTCAGCCAACTCTTCAATCGAATAGCCACGATATCTCAATATACCATTGTCACCATCGAGATAGGTGATGGCGCTTTTGGTAGCGCCTGTGTTTTTGTAGCCTGGATCAAGGGTAACTACCCCTGATTGATCACGAAGCTTTCCAATGTCAATGGCTACTTCATTCTCAGTGCCTGTGAAAACAGGCAGGCTGTATGTTTTTCCGTCAATATTTAGTTCTGCAGTTTTGGACATACTCTTCTCTCTATTTTTTTACTTTAAACTTTACCCCCTAAAATAGCTTTATCATCACTTAGATGAAAATACTCTAAGATATTTATTATGAGTTAGTTATTGCCAAGGATCATTGGCAAGCCATCTTTTCCAGAGCCTACCACTATTACCTTAGAATTAGGCGACTTGGCCAATTCCAACGTGGCTTCTATACCTCTCATTTTCAGCAAATTATTGGTTAAGCTGTTGTTGATGATAAGGTTGGCGCGTGATTCTCCTTCGGCCGCAATTCTTTTACGTTCAGCTTCACTCTTTTCTCTATCCAATCTAAACTGGTAGGCCAGTGCCTCTTGCTCTTGCTGAAGTTTGTCCTCAATAGCACCTTTGATCTGCGCAGGGAGTTCAATGGAGCGAATAAGAACCGCTGTGGCATGAACATTATTCTTGCTAAGCGTTTGCTCGGTTTCTGTTTTAATAGCGAGTTCTACTTCTGCACGTTTGGTGGAATAGATCTCCTCAGCCGTGAAGCGACCCATCACTTGCCGCACAGTCGACCTTACTTCTGGAATTACAAGTACGTTGACATAATCGCGGGTGAAGTTTTCGTGTACGTAACCGATTTTATCAGGTACAGGGTAGAACCTTACGCTCATATCAATGTGGATGGAAAGACCACTCTTATCAAGCACGTCCATGTTTTCTTCTGAGTTTGTTTCATTGACGCGATAAGCGTACACATCATTCCATGGTGCCTTGAAATGAAGGCCTGGCGTCATTACGTTTTCCTTGTCCAACCCTTGTCCGAAAGGATAAAATACTACTGCCCTTTCTGTTGCTTCTATCGTATAAAAGAGGCTGGAAGAGAGTGCCATGAAAATAATAAATCCAACGATTCCGAGGATAACGATGGGTAATTTGCGATTGTTCATATTCTTAATTTGTTTGTTTATTGTTATTGTCGTTCACCCCACAATTTTAGTTTTGATTGCCGGGTTTTTATCATGATTTTATGAAAGTTCCTTTGAAAAGAGCAGCAAGATCAGTGCTTAACATCAGCACTGGAAATGTGTATTTTAAGGAGGCACAAATTAGTTATTTTGAATTGATTCTTATGGATCAAATTGTATAAGAGTGTGAAGTTGGGGCATAAAAAAAGCGGAAAAGTTGCCCTTTCCGCTTTTTTGAATGTGAATTTGAGAATTACATGAATCCTAATCCACCTGAGTTGGTATCAGTACCAGAAGTAGCAGGTGCTACAGGAGCAGGAGCTGCTGCCTTTCTAGAGACGGTTTTCTTTTTCTTAGGAGCGCTTTTCTTCTTTGGAGAAGATTTCTTAGCGGCCTTTTTCACAGCTTTCTTAGTTGATTTCTTTACAGCT
>JBATLM010000132.1:0-4982 GCA_049289315.1 Cyclobacteriaceae bacterium | reverse complement strand
AATCATCCGTCACTTGTATATGAGGTGAAGTGGACAGGGAAATCCATTCCTCCGATATCAGCTGGTGGCCCTGCCAATTGCCTTTGTTCAGGTATAACAAACCGAACTTCATCATATCTCTTGGGCACAGGCCGATATCGCCAATCACGCCCATGGGAGTTTCTTCGGAAATATCATGTTCCCTAATTCCCAATGGTGACAATAGGCGCGTTAGTAGCTCTGTGCGGTTGTCCAATTTCGTTGCCTCCTTCAGCACGGCATTCATGAGTAGGTGGTTTACCGAGTTGTAGGCAAAACCAGTGGTTGGCGATCGTGGTTGATTGAGTAAATAAACAAACTGATCCTGCTCGTTGGCCGCAATGGCTAGGCCGTTGCGTTCATCCGTGTAATCGAAGGTTTGCTCGTCCCAGGGGATGCCGGTGTTCATTGTAAGCACCTCTCCTAGCGCAATGTTTTTGTTTTGTTCGTTGCACGCCAGCGACTCGTATCCTTTCAAATATTGGCAAAGGGTTGTCGCTGTACTTCTGATCTCGCCCTTAGCCAAAGCGATACCCACCAATGCTGACACCAGACTTTTGGTAGCTGACTGGATATTATTCACATGGTCCCTATGGTAGTTATAGAAATACTCTTCATAGACGAGGTGGCCATGACGCGCTACCAGCAGGCTATGTATATCCTCATAAGTGCCTTCGATAATCTTTTGGGTGAGTGCATCCAGTTTGTCTTTGTTCATCGCCTCTTCTTCCAGAGAGGATACACTCATGCTGTCTTCCCTTACAACTGGACTATTGTATACATAGGGAGTTACGCGAGTATGCATACCTCTCAGGGTATCTGGGTTGACACGCACAAAATCAAGTTTACGGAAAATAGTATCTTCTATTATCCATTGACCAGCAAATGAATTCCTTATCCGGTCATACTTTCCTTTGTAGGCTACTGTGTGATCTTCCGACAAAAAATAGAGTGAATCTCCCTTACTATAGATGGTATCCAGTTCGAACTCCTGAGGCTTGAGGGTGATATTTTGAATAGAGGACTTATCGTCCAGATGGAGATATAATTGAAAGGTGCGCGTAGATAGTTTAAGAATGCCTAGGTAATCACCTTCCAATTGTAATCCTGAAGTGCAGCCAGAAAGGACAATGAATAAGAGCAACAAACGGGGCATAGATAAAGATAGGAAAATATTATTTTCTCGCGCTATCAGGTAATCACTGAGCACGGAAGTAACTTCCGCGCTAGTTTGAAACTCCTTCACTAAAGGGCCAGCCCAGATAAATCAGCAAGGCTGCAAATGGAAGAAAGACTGCGATGATAAAATCACCCAACTTGAAGATCGTTGCATGGGATGGATCTGCAGGATCGTAAAGAATCGTTACTTCTCCTGAAGGCACGTCTTCTCTTTCCCCTACTCCTGAAAAGGCGATCGCTTCAATAGTTTTTCCGGTAGGATCGACAAACTCGGCTTTCTCATAATACGTCCATTCATCACCTAACTCCTCGGTTACCACTCCGGTAATTGTTCCTTTTGTGGATTGCCAGTAGATTACTTTGTGCAACCTGATGAGTACGTAATACGAACTGAGTAGAGCCAGGCCTACCCCCGGTAGCCAGAGCCAAAACAAAAACTGCCAGTTGATGGTAATACGCATCTACCTAAAGATAGAGGTAAAAAGATAATTCCTATGAATCCCTCAATCATTAGTGCCTATCGACAAGGAGCTAACAGTTTTTATTTTTTTTATAATAAAGCCTTGTCACTACTTTTTGCAGCACCCGTTTAATCATCAGCTCGGCTATCACCATCAAATGATTATTGTTCTTACCTAAATACTTCCGCAATTGAGATTCACTAATGTCTATGCGATAGAGCAATTGCAATACATCCGAATCTGCTCTTTTTTCGGATCGTTGGAGTTCCAATACTATTTTTTCAAGAATGTGGGTATAGTCTGGTTCAAGATCTTCTATAAAGCCCACCTCAAAATTACTCTGCTGAAAATCCTTTGCCAACTGAAGCTTAAAGGCTTTAAATAAAGCCTTATGGCTCAGCTGATCATTAGCATGGACTACATGTTGCATCGCATAAAATTACAACAACTTTGAATGAGTTGCAGGTAGGAATCCCTCACCCCAACCCTCTCCCAAGGAGAGGGAGTAGTGTCTCCTACTATGAAAAACCAACTAACTAAACCAGCACACGTCATCGCGATCCGCCAGTTGGCGGAGTGGCGATCCCCGGCTATGGAATCCACAATTACCTGACTGAAGAACCACACCTACGTTGCTGCGATCCACAATTAAACCTGAAACACTGAGGTACGAAGTGTCTTTGCGATTTGGAAAACTACGCTCACTTCTTAGCAGCATCTACTTTAAAGGTACTGGGATTTTATTCACTTCTGATGCAGAGTCCCTTTTAGCAGACTCTGTGAGGAATAATAGGCAAATTCTGATAATAGTTACTGGTTTTGCGTAGGCATTGTGTGATATTAAAGTTTAGGCTTCGAATGGGGGATTGCTTCACGCCTGCGCTCATGCCTACCCTTCAGTTCGCAATGACGTAATAAAAAAGCCCCGCGATGTCCGAGGCTCTCTATTCGTTGTTAGCTATGGGTTGGTAGTTATCGGTTGATGTTTGTTAGCACCGACCTACCGATTTATGAGATTCTTCGGTCGGCTTCCTTCGTCAGCCTCACTCAGAAAGGCGGTATGGGGGGAGATGCTTCACGCTTACCTCACCGCCAGTGGGCGGACAGGCGCAATGAAAGGTGTTATTACCCCAACTTCTCCAATACTTCCATTACTTCTTTCACGTGCACGCGGCTGGTTTCGAGCATGGCTTTTTCTTCTGCATTCAAATCCAACTCAATTACTTTCTCTACTCCGTTCTTGCCCAACACCACCGGTACGCCTAAGTAGCAGTCGTTGATGCCGTACTCGCCTTCCAACTTGATACACACGGGGAAAATTCTTTTTTGATCTTTTACAATCGCTTCTGCCATCTGTGCCGCGGCTGCTCCTGGTGCATACCATGCGCTGGTGCCCATCAGTTTCACTAATTCACCTCCACCGGTTTTTGTCCTTTCGATGATGGCGTCCAATTTATCTTTAGCAATCAATTCCGTTACCGGAATACCTGCTACAGTAGTGTATCTTGGTAGTGGCACCATGGTGTCGCCATGTCCACCCATCAACACGGCCTGAATTTCTTTAGGGGATACGTTCAGTGCTTCGGCCAGGAAGGCACGGTAGCGTGCGGTATCCAAAATACCGGCCATACCCATTACTCTTGTTCTTGGGAACTTAGAAGTAAGTTGCGCTTGGTAGGTCATTACGTCTAAAGGATTAGATACAATAATGATGATGGCATCGGGTGAGTGCTTCACCACATTTTCTGTTACAGATTTTACGATACCCGCGTTGGTTCCGATCAAGTCGTCACGGCTCATGCCCGGCTTGCGCGGAAGGCCTGAAGTGATCACCACTACATCCGATCCGGCAGATTTTGAATAATCGTTGGTAGACCCAATAGTGCGGCTGTCATACTGATTGATTGGCGCTTTTTGCCAAATGTCAAGTGCTTTTCCTTCAGCAAGTCCTTCTTTGATGTCTACCAATACAATTTCGTTGGCGATTTCACGAGTGGCCAATACATCGGCACAGGTGGCGCCTACGTTTCCAGCTCCTACAACAGTAATTTTCATATATATTTTAGATTAAACGATTCCTCAACGGGCTGCAAATTTATCAATCGGGGTGGCAATGAAAAAGGATATTGGTCATAAATGTGAGCGCAGGGTCAATTGCAGTACGTCTTTTGTCTGATTGGTGATTTTATAGCGGTTGTCGATGCGGTAGCCCACTACCCAAATGATCTCCCCATTGGCTTCCAGTACCGTGGCTGTGTCTTTGTCGGGGCGGGGTACTTTGCCATCAATAAAGAAATCGCTTAGCTTTTTCTTAGTATTCATGCCCTGCGGGGTGAATATGTCTCCCTCCTTCCACTTTCTCCATATTAAAGGAAAGTTGATTTTGGCGGCATCCAATTTGGCCTCTGTGGGTTGGGTAGAAAAACTGGTGTCGCTGCTTGACGCAATCGTTAGATCCCATGCACCGAGTGTTACTTTTTTGTCGTTGGGATGTATTGCTATGGCTTGCATCTCTCCTGCTAATGGCGCAATGATCCATGCTTTTCTATCAATAGTTAATTGGTGGCTTTGTGACAGAAATATTTTTCCGGACTGGCTGGCAGCAGCTACGGCATCTGAACATTGGGTGTGGTTGAAGCCATAGTCTTTCAATAGTTCCCATAGCACCACTTCCGGAAAGGGAACTTGCATCAGTTTGGTGCTGATGGTGATCCGGTCTTTTTCCTGTGTTACGAATTGTTCACGCAGGTGGTCGAGTCCGAGTTGAAAAACAGCAGCTGCACCTTGCAGGCGTTGGTTGGTTCTTTTGAATGTCTCTTCCAGCGCAGGATTGAGTTGCTGCAATGGAGGAATCACCTGATGCCGCAGCATGTTGCGGTCGTAGTCGTCCGTGGCGTTGGTGGCGTCTTCGCGCCAAGCGAGTTTGTTTTCGTTGGCATAGGCGACCAGTTCTTTTTTAGTAAAGCCCAACAATGGCCGGATAATGTTGTCGGTTTTGGGTGGAATGCCCTTGATGCCACTGATGCCTGTGCCTCTCACGAAGTTGAGCAAAGTAGTTTCTAAATTATCGTTGAGATGGTGGGCCGTAGCCAGCCAATCATACTTATCTGCTTGCATCACTTCGCGGAACCACGCATAGCGGAGTTCGCGTGCGGCCATCTGAGTAGATAGCCCGTTGACTGCGGCATAGTTGTTGGTGTCAAACCGTGTAGAATGAAAAGGTATTTTCAATGGCTCACAAGTCTGTTTAACCAATTGTTCATCTTCATCAGAAGCGGTGCCGCGCAAATGGAAGTTGCAATGGGCCACTCCTATCTTATATCC
>JBATLM010000131.1:0-42919 GCA_049289315.1 Cyclobacteriaceae bacterium | reverse complement strand
CGGCTATCAAATGGGCCTTAAAATTAGATCACAATAGCCTAACCTTGGTTTTTTTAATCAACAAAAAAAAGGCCACTCAAATGAGTGGCCTTTAAGATTAAATCAACCGACAACCAATTATCTAACCACCTGACTTAAGATGAGTTCTTTATTGAATGTAAACTCTTCGATCTCAACACCATCTTTTACTACCTGGATGCTATAAGCTCCGAATTTTACTTTATCAAAATCGATAACCATTTTTTTCTTTTTGATGTTCATGGTTGTAACCACTTCTCCTGTGGAGTAAGTAACTATAACCTCCCCGCCAAATAAATCTTTGTTAAGCTTCATTACGAAGTGATCCTCCTGGCTGGTTTCTACAACTGCAATTGAATCCGGAGTAGCTGCAAATAAATTGGCAGATATTGAGAAGAAAGAGATAAGGATGATGCTAAGCGTTTTCATGTTTTATTCGTTTATGTTTTTTATTCGTTATTTGAATACACATATACGAATGGCGTGCCACCGCAGAAAACAGTCTAAAAATGCCAAAAAAGAGGTTTTAATGTTATGAGTAATCCCAATTTGGGAAGGTATATCCCAATAAGACTAGCCTAGCTCCTGGTAGGGATCCCAAAAAACCTTAGAAAAGTCAACTATGGTATCATTTTTCACTTTCAATCCCTCCCTTTCAAGTCTGTATTGCATAGTTGTAGGTGTTTTGAAATGAAACCTGCCTGTAAGCTGCCCATTTCTGTTAACCACTCTATGGGCTGGTGTCGTTTTATCATTATGAGCTGCGTTCATTGCCCAACCCACCATTCGGGCACTCATTTTAGTCCCTAGATAGGCAGCAATGGCTCCATAACTGGTAGCGCGCCCTTTTGGAATCAATTTCACCACTTCATAAACGTCATTAAAAAAATTATACGATTTCTCTTTTTTAGCCATATCTACCAGTAATCAAATTGATAGCCTGAATTTAATAGTTATTGGCGCATTGGAATGCTTGAGGCCTTAAATTTGCTCAGATTCATAAACTATGAAGAGAGTAGCTATTTTAGCTTTTGTCTGTATTACCAATCTGGCACTATCCCAAGACCTGATTTTTCCCTTTCAATACGGGTGGAATATCTTGTCAGAAGGCGATGAGCTAAAATTCAAGCTAGCCGTTAGAGATTCCATTGCACCCAGATTTTTCAGTTTAGAAGGTTTTGAATCTACAGACATACAATTTGATACCCTGGGTAACTTCCACTGGCAACCGGGATATGAATTGGTGGACAGGCTTGAAAAGCAAAAAGACTTTAACGTCATTTTTGAAGTCGCTATGGAAGATGGAAGGAAAGCGCGAACGGCAATTACTTTCACAGTTCTTCACAAGAATCGACCACCATCTATTGAAGAACTGCCAACGGTATACGTTAAGATGGCTTCAAGCAATAGCTATCAAATACCTGCGGAATATATCAGGGATCTGGATGGTGACCCAATTACTATCAGACCCGTACAAGAAAAAATGCCTCAAGGTGCCAACCTCAGTTCACTTGGCTTATTTACATGGACTCCATCAAAAAGTCAATTTTATGCACTAAGGGACAAACCCCTTACCGTTGAGTTTATTGTTGAGGACCAGCCCGATAAGGCAGCTAGTTTGGGTAAACTAAAAATTGCACAGACACAAATGGATTTGCCACCAGAATTATTGATTGTACCTAGTGACAGTAGCATAACGGTATATGAAAACAATGTGGTTAACCTTAAAATATATGTGTCTGATCCAAATGGAGACGATAACGTTGCAGAGGTTGGTTTTATATGTTCTGATCCACAGGTACCAAAGGAGAGTTTTAAAGAAAACACAAAAGTACAGTCTGAATTTATATGGAAGCCAGGATATGAATTTGTAGAGGAAGCCGATGTGACCAAAGAGGTTGACTTTATCTTTTTTGCTATTGACAATGCCAACAACCGAACCCAACGCAAGGTAAGAGTGATCGTTAAAGATGCTGAGAACATTGATGAGAAGGATAAGCTCTCTTATATCAAATACCGAAATTCACTTATCCAGGCAAAAGGACTTATTGATATTCTTGATGAAAACCATGAAACCCTTTCAAAAGCATACAAAAAGGCTAAAAAGGGAAAGAAAAATAGAGCATTGATCAATGCTTCGTTAGGAGCCACAACGGGTCTCTCCCCTGTAATACTCTCAACCGACCCTTCAAAGGTAGTCTCAGCGATTGGTGGTACTACCGTACTCACACTCGGTACGCTTGAAGCTACAGAGCTACTTGGGAAGTCGAAAACAGACATTTTGGAAAAAATGAAGGTCAATGTGGAGATAAGAAATCAGCTTCAGGTTGCTGGAGATAATTTTGCCAGGAAGTATGCCCTTAAATCAAGCCGAAGAAGCCAAGAGTTTGATATTGATAGAGATAAGCTCCTTCCTATTATCAACAATCAAAAATTAGTGATACTGGAGATAGATGCTAGCCAACCCAGCTATAAAGACTACTCAAATAAGGACCTCAAGAAAACCTTTCCAGATTTTAGCAGTGAGTAATCGGCCACTCCTTTGGTGAAAACGAATTATCAATTACTTTTGCCGTCCCGAAACGACCAAAATGACACAGAGGAGTGGCAGAGCGGTCGAATGCGGCAGTCTTGAAAACTGTTGAACCGTAAGGTTCCGGGGGTTCGAATCCCTCCTCCTCTGCCCTTAAGCCCTGACTTCTATAGTCGGGGTTTTTTGTTTACTCTTAGTCGCTGCATAAGCAAAGGGTAGTTTTTTTGGCCTCTATGCGCTCAAGCGACCAATTATCTCTTCTATCACTTCCTGCTTTACAGGCTTTATTAAATAATCGGATACCGCATTTGCATGTTTAGCTTTTTCTAAATCATCTGAATGCGATGAAGAGGTAACTATATATATAGTAATGCTTTTTTTAAGCTTCGAACGTATAATGGCAAACTCATCAAGAAATTTCCAGCCATTCATAATGGGCATATTGATGTCTAGAAAAATTACATCCGGTAATTTATCTTCATCCCCAATATTGTCAGTCAAAAATTTAAAGGCTGGCTCCCCATCGGAAAAGACCAGGATACTTTTAACTGCGTTATTGGATTTTACAGTTCTTGCCAATATGTATTGACTGGTCTCATCATCATCTACGATACAAAGTGTTAGTTTCTTGACCACTGCCTGATATCTAATCTTTTGTTCAAGGAAACTTCAAAAAGGTAAAATCCATTATCAACGCTTCCATTCTCAAGTTACAAATAAAAGGAAAAACAGGAGTTCGATTCAACCCATTTGACGTGAATTGTTACATGAGAATTACTTTTAATAAACATTGTCCCAAACTGGGATATGGAAGTACAACTTCCATACACTCAAAATTTATTGAAACTTCTAGGGATTTCATATAGTTCATTCACAATCATTTTTGCTGAAAAAATGAAAAAAATTAAATGCCATAAATTGAAAATTATTAGAAAGAACTAGTGCGCGTATTGCAATGAGTTAAATTATAAAGTTATCATAGTGGGTAAAAAATACCCAGCATTAGTAATGCAAAGTGTAAACGTTGCCAAAAGCCTCATATAAAAAATAACCTTTTCCCTAAAATAATTTCTTCGCGCAACGACCTGTATAGAAGCAAAAATTTTAATACTAATTTATCTCAATGGCATACCATTCGTACAAATATTTTTCACGTTACGAAAGCATAAAGTTATTTACCTTTTAAAAGGCTTATCACTCATTCATACAGTTTTAAATTTTGCGGCAATTCATTCTGCCGATATTTTTTAAAAGTTTAAAACTAAAACACAAACTATGAGTAAAAATTACCCACTAATCTTTTTGCTTCTACTATTCCTTCTTCCAGGAATTGTGACAGCACAAAGCAGAACTGTAACCGGGACGGTTACTTATTCGGATGATGCATCAGGTATACCTGGTGTGAACGTACTTGTCAAAGGTACTTCAACAGGAGTAGTTACCGATTTTAATGGTAGCTATACTATTCAAGTGCCATCTGACAATTCAAGACTGGTGTTTTCATTTATTGGATTTCTAACACAGGACGTCCTTGTTGGAAGTAACACAAAAATTGATGTAAAGTTGTCTGAAGACATACAGCAGCTTTCAGAGATTGTTGTTACAGGATATGGTGAGCAAGAAAGGAAGACACTTACTAGTGCGATTTCTTCAATCGACAAGTCGGCAATAGAAAATCTGCCAGCTCCTAGTCCGGACGTATTGATGCAAGGTCGTGCATCTGGTGTGCTTGTAACTTCTAATTCAGGTACTCCCGGTGGAGGAATTTCAGTACGAGTGCGTGGATCTACTTCTGTGAATGCCGGCAACGATCCATTGTATGTGATCGATGGGATCCCAATGCAATCCACTGTTATTGCTAATAGCGGAGATCTAGCTAATGAAGGTGTGGGTGGCCAGCAGTCTAACCCAATGGCTGACATCAACCCTGCAGACATTGAGTCAATCGAAGTATTGAAAGATGCATCAGCTACCGCAATTTATGGGGCTCGTGCTGCCAATGGTGTAGTGTTGATCACCACTAAAAGAGGTAACAACAAGGGAACCAAAATCAATGTCGGTTCTTATTACGGTGTTCAAAACGTTTGGAAAAAGCCTGATCTCGTAAGTGGATCCGAGTTTGAAATGCTTCGCAATGAAGCCGCTGTAAACAATGGAGGTCTACCAATCTATTCTGATCCGGCAAACGCTATCAATACTAATTATCCAGATCAAATATTTAGAGAAGCTGCCATTAGCAACTTCGATATCTCTGTTACTGGAGGCGATAACAAATTGCAGTATATGATATCGGGGTCAAAATTTAATCAAGAAGGTATCATTGCACCGAGTGAATTTGATCGTGCTACTGGAAGACTCAATTTAGATGCATTTGTAACTGACAAATTGAAAATCGGTACTAGCATTCTTTACTCTAAAAACACACGTAATAGAGTGAACAATGATGACAATATTAGTGGGGCATTAGGGGGTACCTTTTTCTTTCCTCCAAATCTTCCAGCCTTCCAACCGGATGGTTCCTATACTAAGTTTAGCATTTTTGAGAATCCGCTGGCCGTAATCAATGAGAACAATATCTCTATGAAAACGAACAGAGTGCTCGCCAATGTTTATGCAGAGTATGAATTCTTTCCAGGATTGTCACTTCGCTCAACATATAGTCAGGATTATTCAAGTACAAGAGAAGACATTTATATCAACACCAAATTGAATGCTGGTGCTGCTGTAAATGGTAGTGCCGTGTCAGCCGTGACAACATCAGAAAGCTGGATACAAGAAAATGTACTGAACTATCAGAAGCGCTTTGGGTCAGACCACAATTTGGGTGTTCTACTTGGAACTACATTACAGGAATCGGTAGTAGAAAAGACGCGTGCTTCAGGAACCGGGTTTCCGAGTGACGACTTTACAAGAATAGCTTCTGCTGCTGTGCAGCAATCTTCTTCTATTGGTTCGAGCTGGGGCATTGCATCATTGTTTACAAGAATTAATTATGGCTACAAAGACAAATACTTGTTCACTGTAAACATGAGACGTGATGCTTCATCCCGATTTGGTAAATCAAATCAGTGGGGAACATTTCCGTCAGTTGCCTTAGGTTGGGTAGTTACTGAAGAATCATTCATGGCAGACGTTAATGCTTTGAGCAGCTTGAAACTTAGAGTGAGCTACGGTGTTACAGGAAACCAAAATGGAATTAATGATTTCCAATCAAGAGGACTATGGACAGGTGGAGCGAACTATACTTCAACTCCCGGTACAGAAGCGAGTCAGTTGGGCAACCCAGATTTGAAATGGGAGCGCACTGGACAGTTTGATATTGGCTTTGATATGGGTCTTTTCCAGAACAAGATCAATGTAACCTTTGATTACTATGACAAGAAGACAACGGACATGTTGTTGGAGGTACCTGTACCACGTACAAGTGGATTTAATTCCTTGTTCCAGAACTTTGGAGAAATGAGAAACACAGGAATTGAGCTTTCAGTTTCAGGAGATATAGTTAAGCAAGGTAACTTCAGTTGGAATGCTATGTTCAATATCGCTCAAAACAAGAATGAGATTATAAAACTGGCTCAGCCCATCCCTGTTTATAACAGAGATATTATTCGTTTAGAAGAAGGCATTCCACTGTACTCTTACTGGATGCATGAGCAACTAGGAGTAAGACCTGAAGATGGAAGCCCTATCTGGAGACAAGTGGATGACAGCAGACCATTTGATCCAAATATCGACCGCTTTATAGTTGGTAATGCATGGCCTGATTTCTTTGGTGGACTTACCAATAATCTGAAATACAAAAACATCGACATGATGGTATTCCTTCAGTACTCTCTTGGAAACGACCAATTATACTGGAGCAGATTCTTTCAAGAGCACGGAGGAACACGTAACACTGGTTTCTTAACAAGTCAATTGGATCGTTGGCAACAACCAGGAGATGTAACAATGGTGCCAAAAATGACCAACGCAAATTACGCAGCCAACCTTCGTCCATCTAGATTGGTTGAAGATGGTTCATACGTAAGACTTAAGAACGTTACTATCGGATACACATTCCCGTCTTCGTTAGTAAATAAGCTTGGTTTGAGTAACGCACGTATCTATTTGTCAGGCCAAAACCTTCTGACATTTACCAACTACTCTGGTATGGATCCGGAAGTAAATGCAACAGCATCTACTGCTTTGACCCAAGGTGTTGATTTCTATACTATGCCTCAACCACGTGTGATTATGGGCGGTGTTAATCTAACATTCTAAAAAAGTATTTATAGGGTATGAAATACCATAATCAAAAAACAACAAGTAAATGAAAAGAAAATATTTATCACTGATCCTGTTGACTGGTGTGATGTCTTGCAATGTGCTGGACCAAGAGCCACAGGTACAGATTTCAGATCAAACGGCATTTAGTAATGCCAAATCCGCAGAAGCAGCATTAGCAGGATTGTATAATCAATTGCAGGATGTTGACTACTACGGAGGATCATTTATCCACCAAGTTGAAGTTGTAAGCGATATTTCACAAAGTGTAGGAACATGGGATTTCTACAGGGAGTTGGATACCTACTCAGTTGACGCAAGTAATCAAGAGATTAAGGAGTTTTATGAAAGAGCGTACAAAGGAGTAAACCAGGCTAATAATATAATAGCCAACGTACCTGGTATCGCAGACCTTACCGATGCAAAGAAAGACAACTATATCGGTCAGTCTTATTTCCTTAGGGGCTTAATATTCTTTGATTTGGTGAGAACATTTGGAGGTATTCCTGATGAATCGGGGAAATATGGAATAGCGTTACCTCTTGAACCAGCCACGCAGATTGATGAGTCCATCTATTTGTCAAGAGCAACTATTGCTCAATCGTATGAGCAAGTAAGAACGGATCTTGAAACTGCCCTTTCTCTTTTACCAGAAAGTCAAGGAAGTGACGGAGCGAGCAGAGCATTAGCGGTAAAAGGAACTGCCCGTGCTTTATTGAGCCGTTACCACCTTTACATGAAAGAATACGATGAGGCTATTAGCTATGCCACTCTGGTAATTGATGACCCTCGTTATGTACTTGAAACTTCATATGAAGGAATCTATTCCAATAAGTTAAGCTCAGAATCTATTTTCGAATTGTCTTTCGACAATATTGATCAAAGTGATGTGAGATACTGGTATTTCCCTGGAGCACAAGGTGGCCGTGGTGAGCTTGCTGTTCATGAAAACTTCGTTGCAGAAATCGAAGCCAACACAGATGATGTTAGAGGTGCAATGTTTGGATTTGATGCTATACAAGGCGTATACTATCCGACAAAATACAATAAGGCCAATGATGATGACAATGTTCACATACTTCGCATAGCTGAAATGTATTTGATTCGTGCGGAAGCTCGTGCCATAAAAGGTTACGCTGGCGCAGAGGACGACCTGAATGAAATTCGTAACAGGTCAGGTGTAGTTGATTACAATTCAGGAGTTGATGGAGATCTTATTGATGCGATTGCAAAAGAGAACAAGTTTGAATTTGCATTCGAAGGTCATAGATGGTTTGATCTGATACGCACAGGCAAGGCGCTCACAGTTCTTTCTTCAGTTAGCAGAAAGAACTCAGCGGCTCCTGTCTCGCTTAGCAATCCTGATTTCTTAGTGTTTCCTATTCCTCGTGATGAAACACTCTCGAATCCGAACATCGATCAAAATGATGGATACGGAAACTAAGTTTTAATCCATATTCAAAAACAAAAAAAAGGCTGCTCTAAATGCAGCCTTTTTTTATTAACATACTTATCTAAATTATTCCTGGCTCTGATTCGCGACTCTCATTTGTCGCTTATGTATCTCAATGGCCTCTAATTTTATTCCACGGTGAAGGCTGGCGTTTATTTCATATCCAAACAAAAGCACTACTGTGATCAGCTGTACCCAAATCATTAATGCAATCAGCGCACCAATAGAGCCATACACTTTATTGTAAGTACCAAAATTGGTAATGTAGTAGGAGAACACATAAGATATACCTAAGGTGCCTAAGGTAGCTATTAAAGAACCTATGGAAAAGAAGCTCCAGTTGTAGTGCACAGCAGGACCAAAGTAATAGATAAAGGAAATTGCTAAAAAGAATACAATGAATATTACCAGAAACCGTAGGGCCAGTAGCATATAGATGGTGTAATCATCAAAATCAAAGTGGCCGAATTCCGATAGATTGGCGGCCACATAATCAATTGCCAACTGACCAACAACCAAGAGTGCAACTGCCAAAATAACTACAGTGGCCAACATAAAAGTAAGGCCTGTGGCAGTGATTCTCATTCTAAAAGCACCTCTACGCTCCACCGTCTGATAGCATGCATTAAACGCTCGCATCAGAGCCATCATTCCGTTAGTAGACAAGTATAGCGCAAACAAAAAACCGAAAGTCAGCAGGCCTCCTCTTTGATTGCTAATGATATCAAACACTGTAGAAGAGATTACTTCATACATACTTGGCGGAAGCATCTCGCCCATAAACTCCATGATACTATTTCTGTTTACTTCCGGGAAGTACCGAGCGATATATGGCGTAAGCGTAAACAAAAAGATAATTGCAGGAAAAATGGCCAAGATAAAATTGTAGGCCACCCCATTGGCCCTATTAATAAGATCATCTTTGGCAATATTCGAAATGAATATTTTAACAAACCGATAGAGAGATAAATTATCATGTCTTTTGAATTTTACCTTCTTCATCCAACTTCGAATCAGAATGAGAGATGGAAACCGCAAAATCCATTTTCTTATTGTAAAATTCATTTAAAAAAAGGTTCAAGTACTTTATCAAAAGCTTCAGGGGGCTTACATGGGCGACCACTTGCTCTATTTATAAATACCAGCATTGTTTCCCCCTGATGAATCAGCTTGCCCGTTTCGTTAAAAATTTCATACTCAAATCGAATGCGAACTCCAGGTTTTTCTCTTATCGTAGTTACAATTCTCAACTTGTCATCATAAAGCGCAGGAAAAAGGTATTTTGATTTATTCTCAAGTACCGGCATCATTACCCCCATGTCTTCGAGTTCCTTGTAGGTCATCCCTAGTTGCCTCAAACTCTCAACCCTTGCTACTTCAAAATAGGAGGCGTAATTACCATAATAGACATAACCCATTTGGTCAGTTTCACCATATCGTACACGCACATGGGTTTCTGAAATGTACATTATTGATTGCGTAAAGCTCTGCCCTTTCTTTGCTCAATAGTAAGTGCTCTTTGATAATTCCTCGCATAGATGAGATGCTGACTCAATGTTGAACTAAAATTATGATACCCTGAAAAATCTTCCTTAGCACACATATAAATATAGTTATGCGACTTGGCGTTTAACACTGCATCTATTATAACAATACGAGGCATATTGATGGGTCCTGGGGTGAGCCCCGCATGTTTATATGTATTGTAAGGAGAGTTTACTTCCTTATGTTCATTTAGAACGCGTTTTAAGGTAAAGTCACCTACTGCATAAACCAAAGTGGGATCTGCTTGTAGGGCTATATCTCTTTTTAGTCTATTGAGATAAAGGCCAGCAATGGAGGGCGCCTCATCATCTTTCACAGCTTCTGCTTGCACAATAGATGCAAGAATTGAAATCTCAATTGGCGATAGTCCTAATGAGTCCGCTTTTTGCTTTCTCTCATCACTCCAAAACTTTTTATACTCGTTATTCATACGGGCCACTAAATCTTCTCCAGAGATATTAAAATAAACCTCATACGTATTGGGGATGAACATAGAAAGAATATTATCGCTATTGAAGCCTTCCTTGTTTGTCGCAATAAACTCATTAAGCGCACTGTAAAACTGCTCTGAAGTGATGCTTAGGTTTTTAGTAATTCTTTCACCCAATTCACTGATGAGACGGACATGGGTAAACGTAACATTTACCGGCTCCTGAATACCGGCCCTTAGTATCATGATTGCCTGAAGGTTAGTCATGTTTCTTCGAAGGTGATATCGACCTGGCTTTATAGATTTGTCATAATCATAAAGCCTGGCAAGAAAACTAAACGAAACCATATCATTTACAAAATTACCACGCCCGAGGTTTTCCTGTATTTGTCTATACGTAGTTCCTGATTCTATAATAAACAATCTGTCGTCCCTGTCAACAAGAATGTTTGGAGTATAAAAAATTTGATAGGCATAAAACGTAAACGAGATCAAAAGTGTCGATCCGACCAAAAACAGTATCAGCTTTTTCTTTGGCACTTCCTTCATGAGATGGCTCTAATTTAATGTTACTTGTAAAAGGCTAACAATGCCGATTATTCATTATGATATAGAAATAAGAGACACAAAATTACAAAATTGAGTTATAGCCACTTCCAATAATTTTTAGAATTTAAATTCTAGACCCAGATTGGATATATTTATCCATCTTATGGCCGCTACTTTTCTACCCATCCACCCCCAAAATCCTGAACCGAGAAAAATTGATCAGGTTACTAAGGTATTATTAAGTGGAGGGATCATTGTATACCCTACTGACACTATTTACGGGATTGGATGTGATCTTACCAATAGAAAATCAGTAGAACGGCTTTGCAAAATCATGAATGTAAAACCCCATAAGCTTGATCTTTCTTTTATTTGTAATGATCTAAGTCACATCTCTGAATACGTCAAAAGAATTGATACGCCTGTCTTTAAAATACTTAAGAAGTCACTTCCAGGGCCCTTCACCTATATTTTCGAATCAAGTAATAAAGTGCCGAAAATTTTGAATGTGAATAAAAAAACTGTTGGTATACGCATTCCTGATCACCCCATTCCAAGGGCATTGGTAGCCCAATTGGGCAATCCACTGATAACCTCATCCATTAAAGATGATGATACTTTAAAAGCGTATACCACCGACCCTGAAGAAATCTTTGAAGATTTCAAAAATGAGGTTGATTTAGTTATTGACGGAGGGCCTGGCGGCAATGTTCCCTCCACCGTAGTTGATTTTACAGGTTCGGCTCCATCCATTATTCGAAGTGGACTGGGAGAATTTGAACGCTATTTATGAAGGTAATTATTGATCTTCATTACCTACCCTGCCTGGAATACTTTACTGCAATACTAAATGCAGAAAAAATTATTATCGAAAAGCATGAACAGTATATCAAGCAAAGCTACCGGAACAGGTGTTACATCAACACGGCCAACGGACTATTAAAACTTGTAGTTCCTGTGACGGCAAAGCATAGCAAAGCCTTAGTGAGTGATGTGAAAGTTGATAAAAATGGTAATTGGCAAAACAATCATTGGCGAGCAATTTCTTCGGCATACGGAAAGGCTCCCTTCTTTGATCATTATGAAGAAGAATTGCATAAAATATTATTCAAAGGCCATCATTTTTTGTACGATCTTAATTTGGATTTGCTGTCATTCTGTCTGCAAAACATGCAGGTCTCATTATCGCTGACAGAAAGTGCCTCTTACCAAAAAATACCTCAAAAAGATATAACAGACCTCCGATCCGTTATTAGCGCCAAAAATCCACATTCAGGAAGAGATTACTATTTACCTGAACCCTATCTACAGGTTTTTGGCAATAAGTTTGCATCCAACCTCAGCTTTATAGACTTGCTGTTCTGCGAAGGACCCAACGCGATTCAAATAATTAAATCCTCCACAAAGGGTGATTTGAACAAATAAAAATCGATTGTTGTTTTTAATCGTATACATCAAGAAAAGGGCCGAAAATCACTTATAAACGAAGGTTTTGTACTTTGATTAATCAACCCTAAAACTTTACATTTACACAAACGGAATCGTTTAATATGGAAGCTAAATTTTCTAACCGGGTAAAAGAAGTAATCTCGTTGAGCCGGGAAGAAGCACTTAGATTAGGTCATGACTATATCGGTACTGAGCATCTGCTCTTAGGTATGGTGCGTGAGGGAGAAGGAGTGGCTGTTGGCGTACTTAAGAAGTTGGGTGTGCCTCTTGATGAACTTAGAGGAGAGATCGAAAAAGTTTCTAAGAGCACTGCCACACATGATGTTAAAAATTTGGCAAACATCCCTTTGACAAGGGCTTCAGAAAAAGTACTTAAGATCACTTACCTTGAGGCTAAAATCTTTAAGGCGCAATTGATAGGAACGGAACACTTGTTACTTTCTATCCTTCGTGATCCTGACAACCTTGCTACTCAAATATTGAACAAGTTTGATGTAGCTTATGATGTTGTAAAAGAAATGCTAGAATATCAAAGTGATCAGCCACTTGCCTCATCAGATACAGATGATACAGATGAGGATTCATCAAAAATGTTTGGTGGAGGATCCGGTGCTGGTGGAGCGGGCAAGGAAAAAAAAGGTGCTGAAAAATCACGCACTCCTGTTCTTGATAATTTTGGAAGAGACCTTACTAAGCTTGCTGAAGACAACAAGCTCGATCCAATAGTAGGACGCGAAAAAGAAATTGAACGTGTAGCTCAAATTCTAAGTCGCAGAAAGAAAAATAATCCAATTTTAATTGGAGAACCTGGTGTAGGTAAAACTGCTATTGCAGAAGGTCTTGCACTACGCATCATACAGAAAAAAGTATCCCGCGTTCTTTTCGGAAAGCGCGTTGTTACTTTAGACTTGGCGTCTCTGGTTGCTGGCACTAAGTACCGCGGCCAGTTTGAAGAACGCATGAAGGCAGTGATGAACGAGCTGGAGAAATCTGCCGATGTTATTTTATTCATTGACGAATTACACACCATTGTTGGCGCAGGTGGCGCATCCGGGTCTTTGGATGCCTCCAACATGTTTAAGCCAGCTCTGGCGCGTGGCGAAATTCAATGTATCGGTGCAACTACTCTGGATGAGTACAGACAGTATATCGAAAAGGATGGTGCTTTGGCCAGAAGATTTCAAATGGTAATGGTGGATTCTACCACAGTAGAAGAGACCATCGAAATTTTGGATAACATCAAAGACAAGTACGAAGATCATCACCATGTGAATTACACCAAAGAGGCTATTGACTCTTGTGTAAAACTTTCTGATCGTTATATCAGTGATCGTTTTCTTCCGGATAAGGCCATTGACGTATTGGATGAGGCCGGAGCGAGGGTTCACATGAACAATATTCATGTACCTGAAGAAATCCTAAAACTGGAAAACGCCATTGAAGATGTGAAGAAGGAGAAGAATCGTGTGGTGAAAAGTCAGAAATACGAAGAGGCTGCCCAACTGCGAGATAAGGAAAAGAAATTGATTGAGCAGATGGACATTGCGAAGGCGAAGTGGGAAGAGACTACAAGAACTGAAAAATATACAGTTACTGAAGATAATGTCGCTGACGTTATCGGTATGATGACCGGCATCCCTACCAATCGTATCGCACAGAAGGAAAGCAATAAGTTGCTTGGTATGTCAGATGAGCTGAGCGGAAAAGTGGTTGGGCAAGAAGAGGCAATTCAAAAATTGACGAGAGCAATTCAACGAACGCGAGTTGGATTGAAAGATCCTAAGAAGCCGATCGGATCATTTATATTTCTTGGACCAACAGGTGTTGGTAAGACTGAACTTGCAAAAGTGCTGGCTACTTATTTATTCGATAAGGAAGAGTCTTTAGTTAGAATTGACATGAGTGAATACATGGAGAAATTCTCCGTATCTCGCCTTGTTGGTGCACCCCCAGGATATGTAGGCTACGAAGAAGGAGGGCAGCTCACTGAAAAAGTAAGAAGAAAGCCATATAGCGTTGTGTTGTTGGATGAAATTGAAAAAGCACATCCGGATGTATTTAACATTCTGTTGCAAGTGCTTGATGATGGTATTCTTACAGATGGATTGGGCAGAAGGGTAGACTTCAGAAATACAATCATCATCATGACCTCCAATATTGGAGTTCGTGATCTGAAAGATTTCGGATCTGGAATTGGATTCGCTACAAAAGCGAAGCAATCCAATGAAGAAGAAAACATGAAGAGCACCATTCAAAATGCATTGAAGCGTGTGTTTAGTCCTGAATTTTTAAATCGCTTGGATGATGTGATTGTATTCAACTCACTGCAACGTGAGCAGATACATAAGATCATTGACATAACTTTGGGTAAATTATTTGTTCGCATTACTGCCTTAGGATACAGCGTTGAATTATCTGATAAAGCAAAAGATTTTCTTGCTGAAAAAGGATACGATCAACAATTTGGAGCAAGACCGCTGAACAGGGCTATTCAAAAGTACCTTGAAGATCCTATTGCTGAAGAAATATTAAAAGGAGAAATAGAAGAAGGAGGCATTCTAATGGCTGATCACGATGGAAAAAGTGAGACGATTACTATTAAAGTGAAGAAGCCTAAATCTTCGTCAAAGGAAAAGAAAAGCGAATAGACTAAAACTTTCGAACGCTGAGAAATGGCAGGTTAATACCTGTCATTTTCTTTTTAATACCCTCCCCTATACTTTCTGGTGAACCACTCTACGCTGATCAGTGCCAATAAAAAGAAGAAAACAAGCTTAAGATTGATCAGTGGGTTGAATGACTCTTCTGAGTGAATTAAACTTTGGGCTTTCACCTTCGCAAAATCTGATTCCAGTTTTTGCAAATCATTTACACCATAAAAGTTACCCCCGGTATTGGCAGACCACTTCCTCAACAGATTGAAATCGGCCGTCAGGTTTTGAGATTCAATATTTTGTTCAGATACCAAAAATTCTCCCTTAACCGATTGCTTCACTCCATTAAGTTCCGTTGAAGAGGTGTAAGCAAAAACACCTTCTGTCAAGCCTCCAATTCGATACCGAGAATTACCAGGGCTGGTGATGTAGCTATACTGAAACTTCTCCCCTTTTTCGTCTATAAGTTCAATATCAACTTTCTGACCAAATACCTGTTCGAACAATTCATTGTACATCTGGCTTTCGAAAATTACCGGTTCGCTAGCAGTAAACTCATTCTGAAGAGGAAAGCTTCTGAATTTTCTTTTGTCTTCTCTTGTACTTAAATACTGGATTAACTTAGAAAATACATCATCAAAACCTTCAGTCTTCTGTGTTTCTGCATATTCATCAAGTCTCCATCGCCACACCCCATCACCTGTAAGCACTGCCATCTTTTGATCATTTGAAGTAGCAGTAAACAATAATGGGCGGTCTGTAGTTACTCTTCCAATCCTTTGATAAAGCAATACGTTGACATTGGGTGGATACGTGAACTTTCCGAAAGGAACACGAGCTGGAGGGTATCGGGCGAAAATCCCATTCAGCTTATCACTAAAACCAAAATCTTTAAAATCGGCATTGATCACCGGAGTTACTGCATCCCATTGCCCTGGATTTTCAAATGTAACCGGTATACCATTGGCTGCCAGTTGTCTTAAGTTGGATCTGTCACCCAACATGATAAATAGCGATGTTCCACTTTCAAGTAATTGCTTGAACAGCGGAGTGGTCTTGCCAGAGTAGTCAATAGCTTGTTGAAATATGGCCAAGTCGACATTTTCAGGCCTAAGTGCCTCTGGTGGAGCATCATTTACACCAGGTATGTGAGCGACAAATTCGTAATTAGCATTCTCTTCTACTACTGTGCGAATCGCTTTGATATCCGGGTGAGGCGCAGGTGCAACCAGTACTATTTTTTTCTTCCCTTCAACTACTTCTATAAATGCACTCGCATAATTATTCTTCTTGTTACGTTCTTGTCCAATGGGCGTAACAGAAATATCTATCCGTTGCAATCCTTTTTCATTGGCATCTATTTGAAAGTCAAAATCAAGGATTGAATTGTTGCCAGATTCTTTACTCTCACGGGCAATCAATTTTCCTTTTTGAAATGCCGACACAACCACATTTTGCGCGTTAATCCCTCGAATTAAAACCTCCGCACGTAGCGGAAACTGATTTCCCTGATAGGCTATTTTATTATAGAGCACATTTCGCAACACAAGATCGATTCGCTCAGTAGTATCACCCACTCCTATAGTATGAACAGGTACTCTTGATGGGCTATATAGTGGTGAACTTCCTGAATTATATATACCATCGGACAATACCACTAGCCCAGCAAGGTTCTTTCCCTCGTATTGCCCTACTCGTTGGCGAACAACTCCATTCAAATCTGATGTTGGATGGTCAAAAAGGAAATCAGAACTTTCATTTTCATTCAAAGTTGTCATCTCAACTCCAAATCCCTGTGACTCCAGCTCATCCCTTGTTGACTCCAATTGACGTTCAATACCCTCCCATTGAAGGGAATCCATTCCTTCTTTTACTGAAACAGAATTATCAATCAAAATGACAATGGAGGGATTCTCAAATTCATTAAGTGTTAATTTCAGAATGGGACCAATCAACAAAAAAGCCAAAAAGGAAACCACTATTGCCCTAAATACAAAAAGAATCTGATTGGTTCTTTTCGTCCAAGTATGCTTCGATTGATAAAGCAAATATGCATAGAGCAACCCTAGCGCAATGCAGAGTAAAACAAATACTGGAGAATATTCGAAGAGAAGGCGTTGTTGGTTCACTTAGTAGTCATATTTCTTACCCCACAATTTCTTTAAAAAATTTCTTAGTTCGGACTCGCGCGGATTTTGTCCTGGATCATAAAACCTGGTGCCTTTAATTTCATCAGGTAGAAATTCCATGTCAGCAAAATTATTTCCATGATCATGGGCATATTTATAACCTTTGCCATAATCAAGGTCCTTCATTAATTTGGTTGGCGAGTTTCTAATGGCTAACGGTACGGACAGGTCACCGGTTTCGCGCACTATCTGTTGCGCTTGGTTGATTGCCACGTAACTTGCGTTACTTTTTGCAGAAGACGCCAAATACACTGCACATTGAGACAGAATTATTCTTGATTCAGGGTAGCCGATGAGGTTCACTGCCTGAAATGCATTGGTCGCCAGCACTAACGCTGTCGGATTAGCATTTCCAATATCTTCTGAAGCTAAAATAACCATTCGTCTGGCGATAAATTTAACATCTTCACCCCCTTCAATCATTCGAGCAAGGTAATAGACTGCCGCATTGGGATCGCTACCACGTATGGATTTTATAAAGGCGGATATAATATCATAATGCTGTTCACCACTTTTATCATAAATCGCTATTCTCTTCTGAGCAACATTCACCACCAGTTCATCAGTGATGATCACATCCCCAGTTACTGAGTCGGCAAGCAACTCCACCAAGTTGAGAAGCTTTCTGGCATCCCCACCAGATATATTCAATAATGCCTGCCGCTCCTTAATTTCAATCTTTCGCTTCTTGAGTTCCTCATCCTTTTTGAGTGCATCTTGCACCAATTGGATTAAATTCTCCTCTGTGAGGGATTTCAAAGTGTAAACCTGACATCGGGAAAGAAGCGCACTATTTACCTCAAAAGATGGATTTTCAGTAGTAGCCCCAATGAGTGTAATTGTTCCTTTTTCAACTGCACCTAACAATGCATCTTGCTGTGACTTGTTGAACCGATGAATCTCATCAATAAATAGAATGCTCTTCCCAGATCTTTTGGCTTTATCAATGACCTCTCTTACATCCTTCACTCCAGCACTTACAGCACTTAATGTATGAAAGGATTTCTTTACTTCATTAGCTATAATGTTGGCAATCGTGGTTTTGCCCACACCCGGAGGTCCCCAAAGAATCATAGATGGAATATTACCCGAAGCAATAGCATTTCTGATTATACCATCCTTGCCTACCAGGTGCTCTTGCCCGATTAACTCGGTCAGCTTGGTTGGGCGCATGCGTTCCGCCAGAGGTATTTGACTATTAATATGCACTTCAGATAATCATTACAGTAACAATGAGGTTGATCAGTAAACCAATACTAACGCAAATTGAGAATACAAACGAAAGTAGAATGAATTTAAAAATAGTCTTTCTCCAACTTTGTTTATAAACCCATTTCATCGCCAGTAAAAGGTAAAGTCCAACAATAAAAAAGGTGAGTATTCCAAACCAATCTAACCAGGGAATAAGCTCAAGTAATAAAGTAATAATGCCAGCCGCAAAGAAGAAGTTATAAAAGTAAATACTCATCACCAGATGCTCACTATAGAAGAAGTCTCTCCTGATGTACAGAAGCTTTAACAACAATGCAAAAATGGGGAGTAGAAAAAAGAAAACTTTAGGAGAGTTGGCCGCAAATGAATCTCCCAATTCTTTAAAAAATTGATCATCATTATCTTTGTACTTTTTGTCAAGTTCAAAAGAACGATAGTTAAGTAGTTTAACTAACCAACTGTCTCTCTCTTGTTCAGGCAGCGCTAATTGCGCAGAGTCGTATTCTCTTCTGTTGTTATACTCATTACCATCAATTTGAAAAATATTTTTGTCTTTTCCCTTTTCCTTGATTACAACTTCATCGTTTTGTACTTCATTTATCTGCTCTTCATCATCTGGTATAGCAAAGTATAAAAGAAAGAAAACGAAGCTAATAAATACATACATTCTTGCAGGATGATAATAGCGCTCCCTTCTTCCGGCATTGTATTCTATGGCAAGAAACCCAGGTTTTAAAAGGAGATACTTAATGGTTCTGAAAAACTTCGATTCATAGCTAAAAAATGACCCTAGAAAATTCTCAAAAAGCTCACCCATTGTTTGCCTTCTGGGAATATTCTTTTGTCCACAGTTATAACAAAATTTCCCCTTGAGTCCTTCTCCACAGTTAAGACAATTTTTTGACAGACCAGATTGCGTTGAACCTCCTTCAGCGTCCACCATCCCTTCTGCCAATGGCATTGAATTGCCCAACTCTTCCATTGCTTAAAAGGAAATTTTCTTGAATACTTCGTTAGTTCTCCCCAGCATTTCATCTGTAAAATCAAGATGAGTAACCATTCTTATTTCCTGCGGCCCAAACTTTAATGCCTTAATATTATTCTCAGATAATTTCTGAAGTACTTGCTCCGGAGTAAACTTTTTAGCCACTACAAAAATTACAATGTTAGTATCTACTGGCTTTACCCTTTCAATCCAACCTAGTTGCTCCAGCACTTTTCCCATTTCTCTGGCTCTTGTATGATCTTCGCCAAGGCGTTTAATATGATTATCCAATGCGTAGACACCAGCGGCCGCTAAGTAACCTGCTTGTCGCATTCCTCCACCAAATACTTTTCTTATCCTTCTCACCTGATGTTCTAATTCTTTTTTGCAAACAAGAACAGAGCCAACAGGAATCCCCAGCCCCTTTGAAAGGCAAATGGAAATAGTATCGAAATGCTTTCCGTATTCTTTTGGATCTTCCTTTGTTTCGGTAAGTGCATTAAAAAGGCGGGCTCCATCCATATGCATCTTTAACTCTTTTGAACGACTAAACTCACTCACTTCTTTGATCTGATCAAGTGTATAATAACTCCCTCCCTCTCTTACCACCGTATTTTCCAACGCAACAATGGAGGTGCGTGCCTGATGAGGATCATTATAATTATTGATATTCTCTTCCACATCTTTTACCGAAATACGTCCACGATCTCCTTCAATTAAACGCGAACTCACCTGGCAGTTACCGGCCATTCCTCCTCCCTCATATTTATAGATATGTGATCCCTTGTAGCAAATGACCTCATCATAGGGCTGGGAGAGCACTTTTATGCCAATCTGGTTGGTCATGGTGCCAGACGGACAAAAAACACCTGCATCCATCCCCAACATAGCTGCACATTTTTCCTCCAGTTTTTTAACAGAAGGATCCTCTCCAAAAACATCATCTCCCACCTCAGCAGTCATCATTGCTTGGTGCATTTCTTTTGTGGGTTTGGTAACTGTGTCACTACGCAGGTCTACAAGCATATCAATTATTAGTTATGGACGTGAAAATTACAAAAAATAGGCACGGTTGCTCTTTATAAAAGGTGAACATCTCGCATAAAAAATGAAGCAGCGATTGGTTTATCACTTCCCCTAGCGATCATAATATTAGCTGGAGCCAATTTGGTTTTTAATCCTCAGGGCTCTACTTTTGTGCTCTCAAATGATAACGATGTTGCTATTTGAGTCGGAATAGAAGGATTTGACTGAAAAGTCATTTAGGATATATCGCGGGGTGGAGCAGTTGGTAGCTCGTTGGGCTCATAACCCAAAGGTCGCAAGTTCGAGTCTTGCCCCCGCTACTAGTAAAAAGGTGATCAATACGATCACCTTTTTTATTTTAATCCCTTTCAACCTTAATGCAAAGCTCGTTGGGCTCATATCCGCCAGCTGGCGGACGCAAGTTCGTCCCGATAACTAATGGCATGCCCCCGCTACTAGTGAAAGGTGATCAATACGATCACCTTTTTTGTTTTAATCCCCTCAACCTTAATCAAAGCCGTTGGGCTCATATCCGCCAGCTGGCGGACGCAAGTTTGTGCCGATAGTAAAATCCTAATTGATCGCTCCTTAGATTTTATTCATTCGTGACTAGGATTTCAGCACAATGAATGTTACGAATTTGGCATATTGCTATAATATTCGTAACATTATGCCATAATACGTAACATGTCGAATACAAAGGAGACGGAAAAGATTTTAGTGTCGAAAATGGCAGGATCCGCTAAATCCATTTTGATTAGTGCCAAAACATTATTCTGGAAGCATGGAATAAAGAGGGTAACCGTGGAAGATATCTGTCAACATGCTGCTGTAAGTAAAATGACGTTTTATCGGCACTTTCAGAATAAACATGAGGTAGCTAACAGGGTGATCATCGAGGTATTCGAACACGGTTTACAGGAATATCGAAACATCATGCAGTTGCAGGCACCCTTCTCGGAAAAAGTTGAAAAACTGTTGGTGTTAAAACGGAGAGAGACTTTGAACTTAAGCGAAGAGTTTTTGCGTGATATCTACCAAACGGATCAGCCAGACCTTAAAAACCGATTAGAAAAGTACGGGAAGGTTATGAGAAATGAGTTGATGGATGATTTTAAAAGAGCTCAAGAAAACGGATGGATTAGAAAAGATATAAAGCTTGAGTTCATTTTATACATGCTTGATCAGATGGATAAAATTATCCAGGATAAAAGTCTTTTATCCATATATAACAACGTGCAGGAGTCAAGTATGGAATTGACAAAATTCTTCTTTTACGGGATTCTCTCCAACGATAAAGGGGACAATGAGTAGAACAAAAATTCTATTAATAGTACTTCTTATGGTAAGCACCATAAACACCTTCGCACAGAATAAAGTTGAGGTAGATGGTCAGTTAATAGGCCTAGGAACCTATAATGCCCGTAACGATGCATACGGGTTAGTGGCCGGTCGATACTTACCCGAACTGAAATACAATACAACATTCGATTCTACTAAGAACTTCAGTATTGAAGGTTCCGCTAACATTTTCGGATCCGCGACATTCTTTAAGCACCTATCAACAAAAACTGATGGTTCAATTGAGCCTTATCGTTTATGGGCCCGATACACTAGCAAGCAATTCGAGTTGCGGATTGGTTTACAAAAAATAGACTTTGGATCCGCTACCTTACTTAGACCACTGCAGTGGTTTAACCAAATCGACCCACGAGATCCACTACAACTCACCAATGGGGTGTATGGAGCACTAGGCAGGTATTACTTTCTCAACAACGCCAACATTTGGCTGTGGAGCCTATACGGAAACGAAAAAACAAGAGGGCTTGATGCCATTAAAACATTTGATAGAAGACCCGAATACGGTGGACGAATTCAACATCCTGTTCCTAAGGGAGAAGTGGCAATTTCTTACCATCACCGTACGGCAGATGCTTCCGAAGTAACCGGGATACCCACTTTAAATAAAATTCCCGAAGATCGCTATGGCCTGGATGGGAAATGGGATATTGGTATTGGTACCTGGTTTGAAGCTTCCTACATCCATAAAACGCAAGATGTTGGTATTTTCACCAACCAAACTTTACTCAATATTGGATTGGACTACACCTTTGGAATTGGAAGCGGGCTCAATGTAGTACTTGAGCATCTGCTCACTGGCTTTGATCAAAACACAATAGCCTTTACCAACAAATCCAATACAACCGCTACCATGATCTCCTACCCTTTGGGTTTGTTTGACAACCTGAGTACAGTTTGCGTCTACAATTGGGATGCAAATAATTTTTCAATCACACTTAACTATCAGCATCATTTTAAAAAAATGACTGGCTATGTAATGGCATATTATAATCCAGCACAGCAACAAGGTATTCAAGAAAACGATTTAGTAGACACCGTATCAGGACCGGGTATTCGGCTGATGATGGTGTATAATCATTAATAACAATTAACAACATGAACAGCCAAAAAATTATATCCATTCAAAATGTCGTCAAAAGATTTCCTGTAGGTGATGGAGAGTTTACAGCATTAAAGGGTATCAATATCGAATTTGAGAAAGGAGAGTTTGCCGGACTGGTTGGCCCAAGTGGTTCTGGTAAAACTACATTATTAAACATTATCGGATCGCTAGATAGTCCGACTGAGGGCAATGCCATTGTGATGGGGAAAAACATTTCAGAGTTGTCGCATAGAGAATCGGCACAATTGAGAAATATGCATCTTGGCTTCATCTTTCAAGTATATAATTTACTTCCGGTGTACACCGTGTTTGAAAATGTAGAATTTTCTTTGCTGCTACAAAACAGGTCGGCAACTGAAAGAAAAAAGGCAGTAATGGAATCCCTTGAATGGGTAGGATTGCAGAACATGGCTGATAAGAAACCCTCTAAGCTTTCCGGTGGCGAGGGGCAACGTGTAGCCATTGCACGGGCCATGGTTAAGCGACCCGCCATTGTATTGGCCGATGAACCCACCGCAAACCTGGATGCAAAGAATGCACATGCTATTCTTAAAACCATGAAGGAACTGAACAAAGAATTGAATACAACTTTCCTGTTCTCTACACACGATGAAAAAGTGATGTCTTATTTAGACAGAATCATTCATCTGGAAGATGGTAAGGTGGCTGAAGATGAAATTGTTAATAAGGTAACAAAGGCATGAAATTAGCATTTCAATTGGCGTACAGAAACCTTGTTGGCTCAGGCCTGCGCACTTGGCTAAATGTAAGCGTACTGTCTTTTGCTTTTGTGATCATCATTCTGTTCAACGGCATTATTGACGGTTGGAACGAGCAAGCAAAGAAGGATGGTATCGCATGGGAATATGGGCATGGCCAGCTTTTGAATGGAGCCTACGATCCTTTTGATCCATTTACATTACAAGACGGTCATGGTGACTTGCCTGCAGATCAACAGGATGGCCTTGTTCCCATTTTGATGAGGCAAGCCACCATTTATCCCGAAGGCAGAATGATTTCGGTTTCTTTAAAAGGAATTGATGTACAACAGGAAATACTTGAATTGCCAACCCAATCACTCACTTTATCAGAAGCTGAAATTCCTGCCATGATAGGGACGAGGATGGCAGGAGCGGCAAAACTCAGCAAAGGTGATCAGGTGTTACTAAGATGGCGCGACAAAAATGGAACCTATGATGCCGCCAACGTAACCATAGTTGAAATATTTGATACCAATGTGTCTACTATAGATAACGGCCAACTTTGGATCCCCATTGAAAAACTATGGAGTATGACAGGCTTAGAGCAACACGCCACAATGTTCATCAATACGCAACCAGAAAAACTTATCCAAATTGAAGGTTGGAATTTCCGAAGCCAGGATGATTTACTCAAAGAGTTAAGTGAGATAATCGAGATGAAAAAAATAAGTGGATCAGTGATGTATGGTTTATTGTTAGCCATCGCTCTGCTTGCCATTTTCGATACACAAGTACTCTCCATATTCAGGCGGCAACGTGAAATCGGAACTTATATAGCATTGGGCATGACCAGGATGGATGTAGTCTGGCTCTTTACTTTTGAAGGTAGCATGTACAGTTTTTTAGCAACCATTGTTGGGTGCTTATATGGAGTTCCACTCTTTATCTACATGGCAAATACCGGAATAGGAATGCCGGCTGCAGCAGAGGGTACTGGTGTGATCATAGCCGAAAGAATTTTTCCTGTCTTTGGCATTGGGTTGATTTTAAGCACCGTTGTACTAGTGGTGGTCTCCTCCACTATCGTAAGCTTTCTCCCTTCACGAAAAATTGCCAAAATGAATCCGGTGGATGCGTTGAAAGGGAAATTACAATGATAAAAGAGACATAAGGATGAAATTGGCATTTCAATTAGCATATAGAAATTTGATTCGGGCCGGACTTCGAACCTGGCTTAATGTAGGCGTGCTCTCATTCACCTTTATAGTCATTGTCTTTTATAAAGGATTCCTTGAGGGATGGAATGAGCAGGCCGTAAACGATGCCATTGATTGGGAATACGGTCAAGGCCAGGTGCTCAATAAAAACTATGACCGATATGATCCATTCACTATTGTAGATGCCCACGATCGTATACCAGAAAGCCTCACTGGCGAAATTCCTATATTCATCAGGCAGGGTTCTATTTACCCGGATGGCAGAATGTTAGCTATACTAATTAAGGGCATTGATGCCACACAGCAGGCATTAAAATTGCCTACTCACCTCCTCCTGGAAAGTGAAGCCGATTATCCGATTTTAATTGGAAACAGAATGGCGGAATCAGCCAATTTGAAAAGTGGTGATGTGGTATTACTGAGATGGCGAGATAAGAACGGAACCTACGATGCACTCCATGTTACTGTGGCAGGTATCTTCAATTCTAAAGTTCCATCTATTGACAACGGGCAAATTTGGATGTCCATTCAAAAAGTATGGGAGATGACAGGCTCCACCAACCACTCCACAATGTTTATCGTTAAAGAGGAAAATTTTCAAAAACAAACAGAAGGCTGGCGTTTTGAAAGCAGGGATGAGTTATTGAAGGAGCTTAGAGAAATCATTGAGATGGAAAAAATAAGCGGTATGGTATTGTACTCCATTCTCTTGTCAATCGCCTTGCTCGCCATTTTCGACACACAGGTACTTTCCATTTTCAGAAGACAAAGAGAGATAGGAACCTTTATTGCGTTAGGCATGACCCGGGTTCAGGTTGTTGGCCTATTTACCATTGAAGGAAGCATGTATAGTTTACTTGCCACCATTTTGGGGGGAATTCTTGGCGCACCCTTATTTATGTATGTGGCTAACACTGGGATAAGTGTAGCTGATGGAATGGATGACATGGGAGTTGGATTTGCTGGCAATATCTACCCTGTCTTTGGCTTTAATCTGGTGATGGGCACTATTATTCTTGTGGTCATCTCCTCAACGATCGTAAGCTTTTTGCCATCGCGAAAAATTACCAAGATGGATCCCGTTCACGCGTTAAAAGGAAAATTACAATGATAGAATTTTTATTAAAAGGAATACTGAGAGACAAGAACCGCAGCCTGCTACCAATCATCATCATTACCATTGGAGTAGCTCTCACTATTCTATTGAGCGGCTACTTGCGTGGTGCCATGGGTGATATGATCGATCAAAATGCTCGGTTTGAAACAGGTCATGTTAAAATCATGACACAAGCTTACGCGCAAAATAAGGATCAGTTACCGAATGATCTTGCACTATTAGGCGTCAATGAACTACTCCATTCCATGAACACAAAATTCTCTGATGTACAATGGGTAAAGCGAATCAAGTTTGGAGGCCTGATCGATGTACCAGGAGAAAACCAAACATCCAAAGGCCAGGGGCCAGCATCTGGTATGGCTTTAGAGTTATTTTCAACGGAAAGTGGAGATGCTGAGCGATTGAATATTCCTGGATCAATCGTACAAGGCACAATGCCGTCTGCTTCAGGCGATGCATTGGTAGGTCATGATTTTGCCACCAAACTTAAAGTCGACATCGGTGATGAAATTACTTACATGGGTTCCACCATGAATGGCAGTATGGCGTTTGCCAATTTTAAAGTAACAGGTACTATTCGATTTGGATCCTCTGCCCTAGATAAGGGCGCTATCATTATTGACATAAGTGACGCACAACGCATGCTAGATATGGAAGATGGAGCTGGTGAAGTGTTGGGGTTTTTTAGCAGCGGTGTTTACGAGGACAAAAAGGCTATTAGCCTAAGTGATTCGTTCAATCAGGAATACAAAGATATTGATGATGAATTTTCTCCGATAATGGTACCACTCCGGGGGCAAAACAATCTTGCAGGGTACCTAGATTATGTGGATACGTTCTCCTCTTTGTTCATTGGTATTTTTGTGTTTGCCATGTCCATTGTACTATGGAACACAGGCTTGCTAGGCGGGTTAAGAAGGTATCAGGAATTCGGTATTCGATTGGCATTGGGTGAAGAGAAAGGACATATCTATCGCTCATTGGTTTATGAAGCAGTGTTGATAGGTATTCTTGGCTCAGTGACAGGAACAGTCATTGGTCTTGGTGGTGTGTACTACCTGCAGGTAGTAGGCATCAATATTGAGGGTATGTTGTCTAATAGCACCATGATGATGCCAACAGTATTGCGAGCGAAGTTTACAGGGGAATTGCTTTACATTGGATTTATACCTGGTTTGTTCGCCATGGTGTTGGGCAACCTACTTTCCGGAGTAGGCATATATAAAAGAGAGACAGCTACGCTATTTAAGGAACTGGAAGTTTAAACTTGGATAAGTGATAATAGGTTTTCATCAAGAACATGCAGTGCAACCATTCTGGATTTAAATCCTTTATCTAAACCTGTATAACATAGCTATGATCGCTATAGAAATTAATAATACTGATAAACAATAATGACATGAAGATACTATTCACATTACTATGCGCCAGTCTACTCTCCTTGCAAAACTATCCCGATGCTAAAATGATTCTGGATAAAGTGGATGCCAATATGACTTCGGATACTCAAATTGCAGAATCAAAAATGGTGATTCATGGCCGAAGAAATAGTCGCACCGTGGAATCGAAAAATTACTCGCAAGGAACAAATAATTCATTCACCGAATACCTGGCTCCTGAACGAGAAAAAGGCACAAAAATGTTAAAACTGGAAGATCGGCTTTGGATCTACTCACCTTCAACTGACCGCACCATTCAGCTTTCAGGCCATATGCTAAAACAATCTGTAATGGGCTCCGATCTATCTTATGAAGATATGATGGATGACAGAAAACTGGTGGAGATTTATAATTCCAAGGTGATCGGGGAGGAAGTGATTGACGAGCGCAAAACCTGGGTATTGGAGTTGGATGCCAAAGTAATTGATGCCAGCTATGAAAAACGAAAAATATGGATTGATCAGGAACGATTTGTTCCTTTAAAAGAAGAACTTTTCGCAAAAAGCGGGCAACTGTTAAAGAAGACCGTAATGAGTGATGTGACTAAAATCCAAAACCGATGGTACCCGAAAACTATCAATTACAAAGACATGCTCAAAGATGGAAAAGGAACTGATTTCATTATCGTAGAAGTTCAATTCAATGTAAAGATACCTGAGCATTTACTGACTAAAGCTTCACTAAAAAAGTAACAGCCGGGCTTATCCACAATTGCTTCGAGTTCAGAATAGTACTTTTTTACTGTTTTAAAACATCAAACATGGAAGAAGGGTTGAGATTCCTGTTGAGGGCCTTAAGATATAACTATAAAATAATAGAGTCATAGTTAATTAATCACTACATCGGAATACAGTGGAGTTGCTACAACAAAAAGTTGCTTGCGCAATCCATACCCACACTTAGTCAATTTTGGCTTACTTTTGCCATCTTAAAGCAGACGATCACCATTAGAAAAGACAGCAGAATGCCCGAAACACACAAAGCCGGATTCGTAAGCATAGTAGGTAAGCCCAATGTGGGTAAGTCTACCCTTATGAATAAACTGGTGGGTGAAAACCTGTCTATTATCACTTTTAAGGCGCAAACTACCCGACATCGCATTATGGGAATTTTGTCAGGTGATGACTTTCAAATCGTTTATTCTGACACCCCTGGACTGCTTGAACCTAAGTATGAGCTTCAGAAGAAAATGATGACCTACGTAGCGGTTTCTCTTGAGGATGCTGATTTAATACTTTTGGTTGTAGAACTGGGCGAAAAGTACGACCCAACTTTGTTTGATAGACTGAAACACATCAAGTCCCCTATATACTTGGTCATTAATAAAATTGACCTAGCAAAAGGCTCTCAACTGGATGACAAAATCGCTTATTGGAAGACACAGCTCGATCCAAAAGCCATCATACCTGTTTCTGCCATTTCAGGAGAAAACGTTGATCATCTGTTGCAGGAAATTATTAAACAACTTCCTGAGCATCCACCCTTTTATCCTAAGGATGATATCACAGATAAGAACGAAAGGTTTTTTGCTTCTGAAATAATCCGTGAGAAAATATTTCTCAATTATGAGCAGGAGATTCCATACAGTACCGAAGTGAGTATTGAAGAGTTTAAGGACACTGAAAAGATCATTAAAATAAGGGCTATCATTTATGTGGAAAGAGATTCACAAAAAGGGATAATTATTGGGAAAGCTGGGGCTTCACTTAAAAAAGTAGGAACAGAGGCAAGAAAAGATTTGGAGGATTTTTTCAGCAAAAAGGTTTTTCTTGAAACACACGTGAAAGTGGCCGATAACTGGCGAAAGCAAAAACAGAGCTTAAAACAATTTGGTTACACAGATTAAGGAATGACTAACATCGTAGCAATAGTAGGCAGGCCCAATGTAGGCAAATCAACTTTTTTCAACCGCATGGTGGAGAAAAGAGAAGCGATAATGGATGATGTTTCAGGGGTAACAAGGGATCGTCATTATGGCTATGCTGAATGGTCCGGAAAATTTTTCACCATAATTGATACCGGTGGCTATGTTACCGGATCGGATGATAAGTTTGAATCGCAAATAAGGAAACAGGTAGAAGTAGCCATTGAGGATTGTACTGCCATCATTTTTATGGTAGATGGAAGGGCCGGACTTACCGGCTATGATACCGAATTCGCAAACCTTATACGTAGGTCAAAGCGGCCCATTTTCGTGGCCGTCAACAAAGCCGACACACCCGATAAGGCAAATCTGGCAGCAGAATTCTATGAATTGGGCTTAGGTGACGTTTATCCAATTTCTTCAGAAAACGGAAGCGGTACAGGCGAACTGCTAGACGAGGTAATTAAAACTTTTGAAACGGAAGGAATAGAGGATCCTGATGCAGGCATTCCTAAAATTGCTATTGTGGGGAGACCCAACGTGGGCAAGTCTTCATTTTTGAACGTGTTGTTGGGAGAAGAAAGAAGCATTGTGACCGATGAGGCTGGCACAACACGTGATGCGGTTCACTCTCGGTATAAAATGTATGGCAATGATTTTATCCTGATCGATACTGCGGGCATCAGAAAGAAAACCAAAGTAACAGAAGACATTGAGTTTTATTCTGTACTCCGATCCTTAAAAGCATTGGAAGAAAGTGATGTTTGTATCATCCTTGTCGATGCGGAAAGAGGATTGGAACATCAGGATATTACCATTATCAGCCTTGCTCAAAAGCAGGGCAAGGGAATAGTAATCATGGTAAATAAATGGGACCTCATCGAAAAAGACACTAAAACTGCTGATGATATAAAGAAGGCTATGATGGAAAAGCTTGCTCCCTCCACTTACATCCCCATCATATTTGCATCTGTTTTGACCAAACAAAGGATTTTTCAAGTAATTGAAAAAGCGGTTGACGTATATAATAACAAAACCAAGAAGATTACCACTTCAAAATTGAATGATGCGCTACTACCGGAAATAGCCCGATATCCGCCCCCTGCTCTTAAGGGCAAGATGATTCAAATCAAATATATTACTCAGGTAAAGGCCAGAACACCCTCTTTTGCCTTCTTTTGTAATCTACCCCAGTATATCCAGACACCTTACATGCGGTTCCTGGAAAATAAATTAAGAGCTAGTTTTGACTTCGAGGGGACGCCTATTCGGCTATTTTTCCGGAAAAAATAAATTTTTCTTACCTCTCCTCACAATAGTATACCGATCATGGTATATTTGCCCCCGAATTTAAAACCTGTAAACTATGAAAAAATTAATCGCATTATTAATGGTGTGCGGTTTCGCTTTTGCCTTTGTCGCTTGCGGTGGTGGGAAAACTGAATCTACTGAAACTGAAATGACTGAGGACACTGAAATGACTGAGCCAGCAATGGAAGAACCAGCCATGGACAGTGTAGCGTCTGACACAACCAGCATGCAGTAAAATGAATCATTCAATCTAACCGATTGGATAAAGGCTTTAGGTAAAACTAAAGCCTTTTATTTTTTCTATGAACGCTACTTATATATCTCGAATACTCACTGATCACGTACCCCAAGCCTCCTACGGCTACTGTTTTCAACTGTGGAAAAAATTTCAATTTGAGTTTAAATTAAGAAAGAGCCGACTCACCAAAGTAGGTGACTTCACTTTCTACCCTGGCAAAGTGCCGCGCATTACTGTCAATCACGATCTCGATCCCTACCTGTTTCTAATTACTTACGTGCATGAAGTCGCGCACCTTGAAGTCCATATCAACTATGGAAACAGAGTAGAGTCTCATGGAACAGAATGGAAAAAATCATTTCAGCAAATGTTGATCCCTGTAATGAATGATGAGGTGTTTCCGGTAAAACTGCTTAGCGGATTGCAAAAGCACATGAAAAACCCAAAAGCTTCTACTTTTTCAGACAGTAAGTTCACTCAACTTTTGCGAACCTATGATGAGCGTCAAAAACATGTTGTCCTGCTTTCGCAGGTACCTGAAGGCACAGTTTTTGGATTTCAAGGAAAGTGGTTTAAAAAAGGGAAGCTAAGGAGAACGCGGGTAGAATGTAAAGAGATCAAGACCAAATTAAGTTACCTGGTACCGGCTGACGTTCCCATCCATCTTGGTCAATTAAGCCTTCTCTGAATCAGGGCATTCACCAGATCAAAAAAACGTGTTGGAACTAATGTTCTCCAATGTGGGATTTGCAATGTGCCTCCCATATTGATATAAACATCCAATTTGTACCGTTCAAATTCTCGCTGAATAAAATCGGGAAAGTTAACCGCAGCTATCCAACCATCTTCTACTTCCTCAAACCACTCTTCGTAATACAGGTCATCAGATCCGTGAAAATTAAAAATGTTTTCACCAACCAAAATGAATTTGTTAATTCCCTCAGCCAGCAACAGCTCAATTAGATTTCTCTTGAGTAGCATGATATCATTGTACAATGTATCGTTCCATTCGCCAATGAATTCCAGTACAACAAATCCGAGATCATAATCTGCAAAAAGAATTTTCAAATACAGCGTCTCTGATCCAAAGGAATCCCAGGCAGGGTCGATGTAGTAGCCATAAATTGCCTCACTGTACTGATCGTAGTTATACTCCTTCTCGTAAAAGGGAGATCGTTCATCCTGGGAGGAATCATAATATTGCAACCAGTTGTAATGGGGCTCAATCTCATGCATTTATTTGGTGCTTTCTATGGCAGCACGTACACTTCCGTGTTTTTTTAACATTGAGGCTGCCTGCTCTTCACCTACTCCCAACTCATTCATGATCATTTTTGTTCCCCGATCAACTAGCTTATTGTTACTCAGCTGCATGTCCACCATTTTGTTGCCTTTGATTCTGCCTAATTGAATCATTGCAGATGTAGAAATCATGTTGAGCACCAATTTCTGCGCAGTGCCAGCTTTCATTCTTGTGCTACCAGTTACAAATTCAGGCCCTACAATTACTTCTATTGGGTAATTCACTAATTCAGATAATTGACTCCCAGCATTACAGGTAATACACCCTGTCAAAACACCATTATTTTTTGCATCTCGTACACCTCCCAGCACATAGGGCGTTCTTCCTGAGGCAGCAATACCTACTAATACATCATTGTCCGAAATTTTATGGGTCTGCAAATCTTTCCATGCCTGATCAACATTATCTTCTGCGTGCTCTACAGACTTGCGAATGGCTTGATCTCCACCAGCAATCAAACCAATTACTTTTCCTTGTGGCATTCCGTATGTTGGCGGAATCTCCGAAGCATCTAAAATTCCCAGTCTTCCACTTGTGCCTGCACCAATGTAAAAGAGTCTCCCTCCTTTTTTCATTTTCTCCACTATTGCTGATACCAGAATTTCAATAGCTGGAATAACTTTTTGTACCGCCACTGCAACAGACTGATCTTCATTATTCATGTTCATGAGCAAATCGTGGATGCTCATTTTCTCCAAGTCATTATAATGTGAAGAAGATTCTGTAGTAGACACAGCCTAGTTGTTTAAATCTTTTTTATGAAACAAAGTGAGACCTGCAATAGGAGTCTCTGTAATATTTCTAACACTAACACCCATGTCATTGCCTACCTGACGAAGAATGTTACTAAAGTAAAAAGCTACTCCTCCGGTAAAATGAACTTTAACGTTTTTGTGGTTATCGTATTGCATTATGTTCGTCTCAAAAAATTCTTTAAAACCCGAATAAACCAACTGATAGCAATAAGGATCTTTCAAGTGCTGAAAAATAAATTTCGTAAAACTCCCCAAAAAAGCTGACGGCTTATCGTGTTGATATACCTTGCTCAGTATTTCTTCACGATTAAGGGGAACCCTTGCCTTAAACTGCTCCGCCAGTCTCTCTGGCACTTCTTTACGAATGTAGTCCTTAATAAACCTCTTACCCATATGGGCTCCTGATCCTTCATCACCAAGTATCCATCCAAGGCTTGCTACATTTTTGGTAATGATGTCTCCATCATAACTACACGAGTTTGATCCCGTTCCAAGTATGCAGGCAATCCCTTCTTCATTTCCACAAAGCGAACGAGCCGCCCCCAATAAATCTAAATTTATTTCAATACGGGCTTCGTTGAAAAATTGGGCTATAACAGATTTAACTATTTCCTGATTATTCGGTGATGATACTCCTGCACCATAAAAGTAAATTTCTTTAACCTTCCCCGACAATTGAGGAAGAAGGTTTTCTTTAATAGAATTTTGCAGATCAGAGGCTGGCTGATAGTACGGATTAAACCCTGGCCCATTCGCCTGATCTATTTTACCATCATCACTGAGAATTCTCCAGTCCAGTTTTGACCCCCCACTATCTGCAATTAATATCATCCCTTTAAAAGGTTAGCAATGGGTTCAAATTTACTAAAAACCTCATCGGTGTGAGGGGCATCTACCAGCTCGTCTGTCAAATCTTGCCCCGCCCAGTGTTCGTAATGAGTACCTGTTTTCCACAACCTTGATTGGGTAACATTATAAACGAGACCCTTGTATGCAATCCATACTTCAGGTTTATCCTGACCGTTTCTTAACGCCAATTGTTGTGCTGTTACATTGGGGAGGGTCGAGCTCACTTTGAAGTAATATGATTAAAGTCTTTTATAATAACATAAAGAAACTTAATCGGAGGGAGATCAGTCTGTATGCCCAGCAAGGATTTTATTCTTTCTGTTACTACCATCAGTGGTTGAGAATTACCTTGATCACGATTTACCTCCAGCGCTCGTTGAATAAGTTCAATATCACTTTCCGTCAATTGTATTACCTGCTCAAAAGTGGGCACATAGGTTTCTTCTGGTGAAACAAATATTTCACTAGAAGTAATGTCTTTTTGTTCCGTCAATTTCACCACTGATGTTCCCGCCACCACATCACCCAATCTTTGCCCTTTACCTCCCATGGCCACAACCACAACGGCAATTACACCTGACAAAACATAGTAATCGATGAAACTAAAAATCCATCGCATAATGTAGTTCCCTATCGTGGGTGGCGTTCCGTCCAATCGAACCACCTTAATTTTCAGTACTCGTTTCCCAGGGCTTTGTCCATTCATGAAAATTTCAAATACCAGATGGTAAAACAGCCATGGAAGCCCAAGCATCATCATCCATATCCACACGACCTCCATGTTGGCATTGATGAAAAGGGCTACAACAAAAATGGTATAAGCGATAAGGATAAGTCGATCCAGTAAAAATGCAAGAATGCGGTCTCCCACACTTCCTATAGGATATTCTATAAATACATTTTGTGTGGTTCTTACTTTAATTGTTTGCATCTATACCCTTCCGGATTTGAGATCACTAACCTGACTTAACCATTGATTCAGATTGCCAATCGATCGAAAATTATAACCTTTAACTGGCTGTAAAGTTAATTCAATCGATGAAATGCCAGCTTTCTAATGATTATTTCGCTACAATAAAGTAGATTGTACGTTCCAAATCTGTCCACCACCTTATGGACAGTTTATTGATCATAAAACAACCTTAAATACATAATTATTAACACATGAAATTAATCTATTCCCTATTGTGCATTTTTGCCATAATCCTCAGCGGGTGTAAGCAAAAAAAATCTGAAGAAAAAATGACCGATGAAGAAATGCGTACGAAGGCCGATGAATTGGCCCATCGCTTTATTATTACCGATGGTCACATTGATGTACCCTACAGACTAAAAGAGGCGAACATCAATATAACTGCGGAAAATGCAAATATTCTGGTAAGCACTTCCGAAGGTGATTTTGATTTTGAGAGAGCGAAGAAAGGTGGTCTGGATGCTCCTTTTATGTCTATCTATATTCCATCAGGTTATCAGGATCAACCCGATATGGGAAAAGCATTGGCGGACTCGCTTATTAATAATGTAATGGCAATTGCCAGTAACCTTCCTGATCAATTTGCGCTGGCCAATTCTCCTCAAGAAGTTGAAGCCAATTTCAAAGCTGGTAAAATCTCTTTACCCATGGGCATGGAGAATGCCGCTCCCTTTGGAAACGACCTGGCAAACGTAAAGTATTTTTACGATCGTGGAATTCGCTACGCCACTTTAACGCACGGTAAGGACAATCAAATTTGCGATTCTTCATACGACCCTACTGGTACACATGGGGGCCTAAGCGAATATGGCCGCGAGGTTATTGCGGAAATGAATAAAGTAGGAATCATGGTGGACATTTCTCACGTAGATGACGACACTTTCTATCAAGTAATGGAATTGTCTAAAGCGCCAGCTATTGCTTCCCATTCATCTTGTCGTTTTTTTACCCCTGGCTTTGAAAGAAACATGAACGATGAAATGATTAAAGAACTTGGCGCAAAAGGTGGAGTAATCCAAATCAACTATGGATCTTCTTTTCTGGATTCAGCTGTAGTACAAGCCAACAATGCAAATGATGAAAAACTAAAAGCAATGTTGGCCGATGCTGGATTAACAGAAGACGATGCTGATGCGAAGCCCATCATTGAACAATTCGGCAAAGACAACCCTAAGCACTATGCCACTTTAGAGAAAGTAGTTGATCACATTGACCATGTGGTAGCCCTTGCGGGAATAGACAATGTTGGAATTGGAACTGACTACGATGGTGTAGGTGATAGCTTACCCACTGGACTTAAAGATGTTTCTTCTTACCCTAACCTTATTTTCGAATTATTAAAAAGAGGATATTCTGAAGAAGACATTGAAAAGATTTGTTATAAGAATGTTTTTAGAGTGTGGAATAAAGTTGCAGAAGTTGCACAACAGCTTCAGACAAACGGATAAGTAGCACCAATTCTTAGTCTACAAAGGCTGGAAGTTGGAGGAAAAGATCTTTACCTCTAACTTCCAGCCTTAATTGTTTCTGAACATGCGAGAAGCAAATTTTATTAAGCAAAATAAGCCGCGATGGGAGGAATTTGAAAAAATTGTTTCCCAACAAAAACAGGCCCCTCCTGATAAGCTGGCTGAACTTTTTATCCAGATTACGGACGACCTCTCCTTTTCGCATACACAATATCCAAAAAGCAGAACCACTCAATATCTGAATGCGCTCGCCAGCAAAATTCATCTTGAGATCTACAAGAATAAAAGAGAGGAAAAAAGCAGGTTCATTACTTTCTGGAAATTTGAACTGCCTCGCATCATGTATGAGGTGAGAAAACCTTTCTTCTATGCTTTCTTAATTTTTGTAGTAGCTGGGATTATCGGATCAGTCTCTACCGCCTACGATGACACTTTCGTCAGGCTGATCCTTGGAGACGGATATGTAAACATGACATTAGAGAATATTAAAAACGGAAACCCTACACAGGTTTATTCAGGTTCGGGCGAAATGGAAATGTTCTACCAAATTACACTCAATAATATAATGGTCTCCTTTAGGGTGTTTGTGTATGGTTTTTTTGCTTCCATAGGCACTGGCTTTTATTTGTTCTATAATGGACTTATGGTAGGCACATTTTTAATGTTCTTTTCTCAGGAAAGCGAATTAGCGCAAGCTTTACCTGTCATTATGCTGCATGGAACTGTCGAACTAACCTCGATTGTTATTGCAGCGGCAGCGGGATTTACGATGGGAAACAGTTTACTATTTCCCGGAACATATTCCCGTCTTGCTTCTTTCAAAATGGGGGCACTTAAAGGGCTTAAGATTGTTGTGGGCCTTGTCCCATTCTTTATACTAGCCGGATTCATTGAGTCTTTTATTACCCGCTATGCCTTTATGCATTGGGGTTTTAAAACAATTATTATTGGCGCATCGGCATTTCTCATGATCTACTATTTTATCATTTATCCCATTCAACTAAAACGCAATGAAAGTTTTCACACTGATAGAGTTTCATAAAGCACGGGATTTCAGCAAGAAGATCAACGACACTTTTGAGTTTCTTAAGCAAAACTTTGTGCCACTTACAAAGAGCGTTCTTTTTATCGCAGGGCCGCCAGTACTTATGGGCAGCCTGATGGTGGGATCATTTATCGGAGACTTCCTTAATCTCTCCCAAGACTCTTACACTAACCCAGGAAGTGGTGGAATAGCTGAAAAATATTTCCTCTCTGTCAATTTTTGGCTTCAGATCATATTGGCAATGATTTTTTTAATAGTCAGTGGTGTCGCTTCTTTATCCTCAATCAACAATTACATTATTTTATATGGAGAGAAAAAATCAAATCAGATAGAGGTAAGCGAAGTTTGGGCGCGTGTGAAAGAAACTTTCTGGATGTATCTAGGTACAATGTTTTTCTTTGGACTGTTACTTATTGTTGCCTATATAATTATGCTTGTGCCCATAGTCATTCTTGGCTCCATGTCTCCCATTCTTGTATTCTTTGGTGTAATGGGTGTGATTGTCGGTATTTTTTATCTGCTTTTTGGAGCTTCACTCACTTTTTTTATCAGGGGATATGAAAAGGCCGGTTTCTTTGAGGCACTCAGACGATCGTTTTATTTAGTGCGCGGAAAATGGTGGAGCACTTTTGGATTAATATTTATACTTAGTATGATCGTATCCACGATGTCTTACCTGTTCATCATGCCGTGGTATATTGCTACCATCATTTCCAGTCTGCACAGTGTCTCTACGGATTCCTTTCAAGAACCATCATTCAATTGGAGATTGCTTACTATTATTTCGTTTACACTTTATTATCTCGCTCAGATGGTTCTTTACGCTATACCCAATGTGGGTATTGCTTTGCAATACTTTAACCTTGTGGAGTTAAAAGAAGCAAAGGGACTTATGGATGAAATTCAAACGCTGGGCAATACACCAGACCAAAGTTCGAAAAGAGAAGAAGATTATTAATGAAGGATATTTTATCGATATGCATTTGGTTATTGGTGTCGTTACCAACAGGCTTTGTTCATGGCCAGGATGCAGATATCTACTATGATTCTACGGAATACTATGACTACGGAGACGAGAATGAAATTGTCTATCACGCCTCCAACGACACGACAGAAGTTGTGGTAAAGAAATTTGAAACAGATAAAATATCCAATTTAAAGTCGAGTCAGGATTTTGATTATAAAGAGCCACCTACTATGGCTGAAAGTATTTGGGATCGCTTTTGGCAATGGGTTGGGCGATTTTTTAGTGCCCTATTCGAAGGAGCCACTAGCACGAACTGGGGTCGGGTGTTTGTTTACGTGGCTGCTTTCGTTGGCTTTATCATCATTTTATTAATGATCTTAAGAGTAAATGCGTTTCGCATTTTGTACTCAGGCGCGGACAAGGGTAGTATCACAACTAATGTTTTTCATGAGAACATTCATGAAATGGATTTTGACAGACTCATTCAGGAGGCACTTGCAGAAAAAAAGTACCGCGAAGGTATTCGGCTAATATTCCTTCATTCGCTAAAACTTCTTACAGACGAACAATTCATTCATTGGCAAGCTGGCAAAACCAATCACGACTACGTAGACGAATTAAGTACAAGCGAATTGAAAACCAATTTCAATGAACTAAGCTTTTATTTCGACTATGCCTGGTACGGAAATTTTCCAATCAAGGAAGAGGCCTTTACTAAAACACAGCAACTTTTTCATTCCTTAAAACAAAAAACTTCCACCCGATGAAGAAGGACTGGAAGTACGTACTATACTTATCCGCTTTCTTTGGCATTTATGTAGCCGTTCAGCTTCTTAGTCCTAAGAACCATAATTGGTCTATTTCACTTTCGCATTTAGATAAAGATCCTTATGGCACTTTTGTGTTGAACGAATTACTCCCAGACTTATTTGATTCCGTAACAATCACCAATAAGACAATGTATGAGCTGCTTGAAGCAAAAGTAGAAAACACTGCGCTTTTAAGCTTTTCTACTTCTTTGGGAATGGCAAAGGAAGATACGGAGTCATTGCTTCAATTTGTGGCGCGTGGGAACACCGTTTTCCTATCAGCTCACTACTTTAATGGAAAACTGGCCGACACACTAAATCTTGACACCAATGACTATCTATTTGATGATAATGGAATCGTAGACCAACGCGATTCGGTTACATTACATTTTTCAAATCCCTCTTTCGATACATTGACTACTTACAAGTACAGAAGAGACAATGCGCATAACTATTTCAGCACTTACGATTCACTTCTCACTACCATTATTAGCAGAAATAGTTCAGACCAGCCTGTTACCCTTCATATGGCTATCGGAAAAGGGGCATTGATTGTAAATAGCACTCCACTTGCATTCACCAACATCAATATGCTTCATGAAGGAAATCATAATTTTGCCTCTCATTCACTATCCTATCTGAAAGAACAAAAGCTAGTGTGGACTGAATTTTACCATCTTGGAAGAATGGAAGCTGGAACTCCGCTGCGTTTTATTCTTACACAGGAACCACTCACCTGGGCCTACTACATCACTATCCTCTCTATTTTGCTTTTGATTTTATTTGAATCAAAAAGAAAGCAACGCATCATCCCCATCATTCCCCCAGTTGAAAACACAACTCTGGAATTCGCCTCCACAATCGGGAACCTCTATTTTCAACAAGGAGACCATAAGAATATTGCTGAGAAAAAAATTGTTTTTTTCTTTGATGCTTTAAGAAGTAGGTATTATCTGGATGCAAATGCAATCAAGGATATTAGCAATGTGGCGAGAAAAACAGGAAATGACGAAAGTGCTACATCAATTCTTTTCAACAACATTCAAAACATTCAGAAGAAGCAGGAGATTTCTCCAGAGGAACTCATAACACTTAATAAACAAATTGAAGATTTTATAAGAAAATAATATGGAAGAACCAGTTTTTAAAAGCCGTGTCGACTTGTCAAAGCTTAACGAGCAAGTAAGCAAAGTTAAGGAGGAGATAGGAAAAGTAATTGTCGGACAGGAAGGTATGATTGATTTGTTAGTAACTGCCCTCCTTGCCGATGGTCATGTACTGATAGAAGGAGTACCAGGAGTTGCCAAGACGCTGACAGCTAAATTATTTTCTAAAATAATTTCAGTTGAATTTTCCCGCATTCAGTTTACTCCTGACCTCATGCCTTCAGATGTGGTGGGCACTTCAGTGTTCAACATGAAAAATTCAGACTTTGAATTTCATCCAGGTCCAATTTTTTCTAACATCGTTCTGATTGATGAAATCAATCGTGCGCCAGCCAAAACACAAGCAGCACTCTTTGAAGTGATGGAGGAAAGGCAAGTAACGGTTGATGGGGCTACCCACCCTATGAAGAAACCTTATATGGTATTGGCCACCCAAAATCCAATTGAACATGAAGGAACTTACAGGCTTCCAGAAGCTCAACTTGATCGATTCTTATTTAAGATTGTTGTGAATTATCCCAATCTTGATGAGGAAGTAAGCATCATAACTAAACAACACAAAAGAGAAGGCACACTTGCTGTAGAAGAAGTAGCTCCAATTATTTCAGCAGCCGACATTGCGAGTATGAAGGCGTTTACACAAAAAGTACACGTAGAGGAGCATCTTATCCGATACATTGCTCAGATCGTACAGGAAACAAGAAACAACCCAATGCTATTTTTAGGTGCTTCACCAAGAGCATCCGTTGCAATTTTAAATGGCGCAAAAGCTTTTGCTCTTATTCAAGGTCGTGACTTCATAAGCCCTGAAGACATTAAAAAAATTGCTCTTCCTGTTCTGCGGCATCGCATTGCCTTAAGCCCTGAAAAAGAAATGGAAGGAATATCGCCAGATGTGATTGTGCAGCAAATAATAGATAAGATTGAAGTTCCAAGATGAAACTCGTTAGAAGCCTCTTTCTGACCAATCGTTTCTTTCAGGTATCCATTTCGTTGGTTATTCTTTTTATAATCAGCTTTGTGTTGCCCGGAACATTGTGGATTCCAAAAGTCCTCTTCTTTTGTTTTTTAGGTTTTGTTGTTACTGACTTCGTTTTACTCTACAGGGTAAAGAAAGGAATGTACGGCATGCGCTATACCCCTGACAAACTTTCGAATGGAGATCAAAATGAAATCAGGATTTATTTAGAAAACTATTATGTCTTTAAGGTCAAGCTTAAAATCTTTGATGAAATACCTCATCAGTTTCAGCGAAGAGACCTTGAGTTCCAAATCGTGCTAACGTCTGGCGAAAAAATAACGATACCCTATTCTCTCAGACCCGTTAAGCGAGGATCATATTCATTTGGCGCAGTCAATGCGTTGGTGAGTTCGCCCCTTGGCTTTCTCTCCCGAAGATTTTCATTTTCACAAAATAAATTAGTGCCCGTATACCCATCATTTATCCAAATGAGAAAGTACGAGCTATTGGCCATCAGCAACAGGCTCACTGAAACTGGTATTAAAAAAATAAGAAGGATTGGTCACAATCAGGAGTTTGAGCTCATCAAAGACTACGTGTCTGGTGACGACTTTAGAACCATCAACTGGAAAGCCACTAGCAGAAGGTCGAGGCTGATGGTGAATCATTTCCAAGACGAACGTTCTCAGCAAGTTTATTCCTTGATTGATAAAGGCAGAGTGATGCAAATGCCATTCAATGGACTGAGCCTACTCGACTATGCCATCAATGCCAGTCTGGTTATTTCCAATATTGCTATCAAAAAAAGTGATAAAGCCGGCCTTGTTACTTTTCAGGATAAAGTAAATACCATCTTACCTGCTAATCGCCTTAGCAATCAGATGAACAACATCCTTGAAAGTTTGTACAATCAAAAGACAGCTTACGTTGAATCCGACTATTCCAATCTCCATACCATTATTAAAAGAAAAATTTCTCAACGAAGCCTTCTTTTGCTTTTCACCAATTTTGAAACAGTCTTTGCGCTGCAGCGCCAACTGCCATACCTCATCAGCCTTGCCAGACAACATCTGGTTGTCGTTATCTTTTTCGAGAATACAGAATTGAGCGAGATTACATCGCGAGATGCGAATGGACTAAAAGAGATTTATCACAAATCCATTGCCGAAAGACTCTTCCTTGAAAAAAAACTCATCGTAAAAGAGTTGATGAAGCATGGTATCCAGGCACTACTTACCCCTCCCGAAAATCTCACTGTTAATACCATCAATAAGTACCTGGAATTGAAGGCAAGAAACCTCATTTGACCAAAATTGAGGCGACTGCGATTAGTTTTTAAAAATTAAGAGATTTATTCCGGATTGATCCTAATATCCTGCAAATCATCATTATTTTTGCACCCGATTTACTTAATCCTCCCCCTCAATGCCAAGAGATAGAAGTATTCGGTCCGTGCTCATAATTGGAAGTGGACCCATTGTTATCGGTCAAGCATGTGAATTTGATTACGCTGGGTCCCAAGCCGCCAGATCATTAAGAGAAGAAGGCATTGAAGTAATTCTCATCAACTCCAATCCGGCTACTATTATGACGGATAAGGTGACCGCTGACCACGTCTACCTTAAGCCACTGGAGAAAAAATATATAAAAGAGATACTTGAAAATCATCATATAGATGCTGTGCTCCCCACAATGGGTGGCCAAACAGCCCTCAACCTCTGCATTGATTGTGAAAATGCAGGTATTTGGGACCATTATGGTGTTAGGATCATTGGTGTTGACATTAATGCCATAGAAACTACAGAGGACAGGGAGAAGTTTCGCCTGAAAATGAAAGAGTTGGGTGTGGGTGTATGCGAAGGTGCTACCGCCACATCATTTCTTGAAGGAAAAGAAATTGCACAGGAAATTGGATTCCCATTGGTCATTCGCCCATCCTACACGCTTGGAGGGTCTGGCGGGGGC
>JBATLM010000130.1:0-4625 GCA_049289315.1 Cyclobacteriaceae bacterium | reverse complement strand
GGGTATGGCTACCAACATGGCTCCTCACAACTTGAGAGAAGTGGTGGATGGGATTATTGCCTACATCGATAAAAGAGATATTACCATCCCTGAATTGATGGAGTTTGTTAAAGGACCTGACTTTCCTACGGGTGGAATCATCTACGGTTACGCGGGAGTGCAGCAAGGGTTATTGACTGGGAGAGGTCGCGTTGTGATGAGAGGAAAGGCAGAAATCGTTACAAGTGACAAAGGCAAGAACCAGATCATAGTGACTGAAATACCTTACATGGTGAATAAGGCAACCATGATTGAACGTACAGCTACGCTTGTCAACGAAAAGAAAATAGAAGGGATTTCTGATTTGCGTGATGAGTCAGACAGAGATGGTTACAGGGTAGTTTATGACTTAAGAAAAGATGCGATTCCGAATATCGTATTGAACAATTTATATAAGTATACGCAACTACAATCTTCATTTGGTGTAAACAACGTGGCACTGGTTAAAGGCAGACCAGAGACGTTGAACCTATTGGACATGATCACCCATTTTGTCGACCACCGTCACGAAGTGGTTGTCCGCAGAACCAAGTATGACCTTAATGAGGCTGAGAAAAGGGCCCATATTCTTGAAGGATATCTCATCGCATTAGACAACCTCGATGAAGTAATAGCTTTGATCAGGAGCTCGAAAGATCCTGATGTGGCCAAGACCGGTTTGATTGAGCGCTTTAAACTTTCAGAGATTCAGGCCAAGGCCATCCTTGAGATGCGTTTGCAGAGATTAACTGGCCTGGAAAGAGAGAAGATTGAAAATGAATACAAAGAATTAAAAGCACTTATCGCTCACCTTAATGAGGTGTTGAATAATGAGTCCATGAGAATGGATATCATTAAGACTGAATTGCTGGAAGTCAAGGATCGATACGGAGACGATAGAAGAACAGAAATCGTTCACAGTGAAGACGACCTCACAGTGGAAGATATGATTCCTAATGAGGATATGGTGATCACTATTTCCAATCAGGGATATGTGAAAAGAACGGTTCTTACTGATTACCGAACTCAAGGCCGTGGCGGAATTGGATCAAAGGCAGTGACAACTAAAGAGGATGATTTTACAGAACACCTTTTTGTAGCTCAGGCTCATAATTACCTGCTCATATTCACAGCTTTTGGAAAAGTATATTGGAAGAAAGTGTATGAAATTCCAGAAGGAAGCAAGACGTCCAAAGGACGTGCAATTCAAAACCTATTGAACATAGAGGCAGGAGATACCGTACGGGCTGTACTAAAAATCAAAGATCTCTCTGATGAGGCTTATACAAGCTCCAACTATGTCATCTTGTGTACTCAAAAAGGTATAATTAAAAAGACCTCTTTGGCCTCCTACTCGCGTCCAAGAGCCAATGGTATCACAGCCATAACCGTGCACGAAGGAGATAAATTACTCACTGCAACTCTTACTAACGGCCAAAACCATATTGTCATTGCCAAGAGTGAAGGTAAGGCTGTTCACTTCAATGAGTCTGATGTAAGGCCTATGGGAAGGACAGCATCAGGCGTAAGAGGAGTAACCCTGGAGTCGGAAGGGGACAAAGTAATAGGGATGATTTGTATTACCGGAAAGGATGCCAACGTTTTGGTGGTTTCAGAAAAGGGATATGGAAAAAGGTCTTCAATTGAAGACTACCGAATCACCCGAAGAGGTGGAAAAGGGGTTAAAACGATCAATATCACAGAAAAAACTGGCAAGCTTGTTGCAATAAAGGTAGTTGGTGATGATGACGAGCTGATGATCATTAACAGGTCAGGGATCAGTATTCGAATAAAAGTTGACGAACTTAGGATAATGGGACGGGCCACTCAGGGGGTTAGGGTCATCAAATTGAATGAAGAGGATGCGATTTCTTCTGTTGAAAAAATTCAAAAAATGGAAGAACCGGATTCGACAATAACCGAGTAAACTGATAAATTTGCCGTAATAAACTTATGACCATGAAAAAATTACTTCTCTTTATTTTTATTATACCATTTGTCGTGGCTGCACAAAAGCCTGTAAAGCCGAGCATGCCAAAAGCAGAAAAGGCGCTACGAGCAGGTGATTTTGCTGAGGCAAAGGCTATCATAGATGCTACCGTTGCCAGTGAAAAATATGCTGATAATGCGAAAGCCTGGTACTTGAAAGGTTTGATTTATGCTGGTATTGATACCACAACCAATGAATCGGCCAAGTCGTTGATTGCCGATCCATTTCCGGATGCTAAAGCAGCGTTTGAAAAAGCATATGCTTTAGATGCGGACAAAGGCAGTTATGTAAATGGATCTAATGGTTTTCCAATGCTTACCGATCAGGTAAATGCATATATGGCTCAAAAATACTTTGAAAAGGGCTTGGCAGCTTATCAGGAAAATGAAAACTATGCTGAAGCTTTGAAGCAAGTGGAACGGACTTTGTATTTCGTTCCTAAGGACACATCGATTTTATTAAATGCTGGATTGTTCTTTGCACCATCTGCCGATGAGCATCAAAAGTCTATTGATTATCTGCAACGTTATATTGATGAGGGGGGTACTTCTACTGATGCATATACCATGATCTTCAGCGCTTACCGTGATCAAATTAAAGATGATGAAAAAGCCTTGGCAGCAGTAAAGGCTGGTATGAAGGCTTTCCCTAGTAACAAAGAGTTTCCAAAGTATGAGTTGGACATGTTCATCAGAATGGGCAAGTTACAGGAAGCAAAGGCCGCTATGGAACGCCAGGCTGCAAATGATCCTACTGACCATGAAACAAGATACTTCTTGGGAGTAATCAATCAGCAGTTGAGCAATAATGAAGAAGCCAGAAAGTGGTACGATGAGGCTGTAAAGTTAGATCCTAAATACTTTGAGCCAAGATTGGCGATTGCAGAATTGGTACATTTTGATGCTAAAAAAATAAAAGCTGAAATGAACCAGTTAGGGATTACAGCTGATGACAAGAAGAAACGTTTTGAACTTGATAAATTATTGGTAGAAAGTTTGAAGAAAGCATTGCCTTACTGGGAAGCTTGTGAAAAGATAAGCCCTGATGATGAGAAAGTTTTGGATAACTTATATTCTATCTATAGCGACCTTGATATGCAAGCTCAAGTAACTCGTATTGAGAAGAAAATGAAAGCGCTGGGATTGTACTAATCCATTGAAAAAGCATCACAAAAAAGGGTCACAGTTGCTGTGACCCTTTTTTTATTACTGAGTTTGATTCAAACATTAACTTGATCTAAGCAACTCCACCCTGTATTCCGATAGGATACTAGACTTTGATAGAAAGCCAATGTACCGGTGGTTTTCTATGATTGGAAGGTTCCATTGTGCTGTATCCTCAAACTTCTTTAAAACGGAGTTGAGGCTTTCATCGGGAGAGATTACAGCAAGTGGTCTTGTCATTATATCCTTAACGATAATCTTATCATACAATTCCTGATTGAACATCATTTCTTTTACGCTGTCTAGCAATATTATGCCCACCAGTTCCTGCTCTTCATTGACCACCGGGAATAAATTTCTCCTTGATTTAGTAATGGCTGATACAAGAGTTCGGAGCTTATCACTAGGCTTAACAGACTGAAAATCTGTCTCAATCATGTTTTCGAGATTGAGCTTACTCAACAAATATTTATCTCTGTTCTCAACAGACAAGTTCATTTTTTCAGCCAGCTTTTTGTTTTCCATAGAAAGCGGCTCAAAATACTTCATAATGATGTTACTGAAGGCAGCTACGATCATTAACGGAATCATTAGATTATAACCACCCGTAATCTCAGCAATAAGGAATATAGCTGTTAATGGCGCATAGAAGACACCACTGAGAATACCAGCCATGGCAACCAGGGTAAAGTTAGCCTGAGGTATTTTAGCCCATCCCGTAATGTTAATAAAGTGAGAATAAGTGTAACCAAGGTAAGCACCAACGCATAAAGAGGGGGCAAAATTACCTCCATTACCACCGCTTCCGATCGTTATGGCCGTAGCAAATACCTTTATCAACATAAGGCTGATTAGGAAGAGAAGGCCAGCCCATTCCGTTGTTATGAATGATTGGAGTATACTATTCTGAAAAAGGTTAGTATGGCCGGACGTGGCAAGGGCTTTGATACCTTCATAACCTTCACCGTACAGTGGTGGAAAAATAATGAGCAATACGGCTAACATAAGCCCACCTCCAATTACTTTGGTGTAGATGTTAGTAACTTCAGAAATCCTATGTTCAATTTTTGTAAAAGCTCTTGTATAATAAAGTGATGTCAGGCCCGCCAGTACTCCCAGCAAAATGTAGAATGGAGTATTGTGATAGTCAAAAGGCTGAACACCACTGAAAGAAAGTAATACGCCTTCTCCAAGAATTATTTTGGAGAATAATGCACCCGATGCGGCAGATATAATGAGTGGGATAAAAACAGAAACTGAAATGTCTGTCAATAGCACTTCTATAGCAAATAGCACTCCTGCAATTGGAGAGTTAAAGGCACCTGCAATGGCAGCAGCAGCTCCACATGCCAACAGCATAGTTCGATCTTTATAACTGAGATGGTATGTTTTACCATAGTTCGAACCTATGGCTGAGCCCGAGCTTACCATGGGCGACTCTAGCCCTACAGAAC
>JBATLM010000129.1:0-5713 GCA_049289315.1 Cyclobacteriaceae bacterium | reverse complement strand
ATGTAGTTGAGTATGATTTTAAGAATGCTGAAAAATATAACCTCAAAACCAACGTAAAAGAATTTAATGGTGTGCTACTGGCCGAGCTGGAAAAACAAGGCCCAGCCATGAAAGCAGGTCTGAAGCTGGGGGACATCATCGTGAAGGTGGAGGATATTGAAATCAATAGTAAAAGTGAGTTTGAAGAGGAGCTGAGCCACCATTCTCCTGGAGACAAAATTAAAGTGGCTTACCTGAGGGATGGGAAGCTGAATAATACAGAGCTTAATCTTGTTAATCGTGATGGCGAAACCAGCCTAATAAGGCGCAAATTGTATAATGATGCTACTTTGGGTGCCACCCTGGAAGCTGTAGAATATGGTGTGAAAGTATTTAGAATCAATGATGGGTTATTTAAAAAAGCTGAAATCCCTGAAAACTACACCATCATATCAATCAACCGGCAAAGAGTGAGAGATCCTCAGGAGGTGATTGACTTCTTCAACAAATACAAAGGGAGAGTTATCATTTATGGCGTCACCAGCTCTAAACAAGAGCTTCCCAAGTCGTTTTACCTGCAGTAGACTAGGATACCATTCTCAGTTTCAACTTTTTGCTCAGCTCATCTACTGAGTTTTTAAAGTTGGGGTCAGCCTTCATCATGTCCTCTACCGATTCCAGCGCATGGATTACGGTACTGTGGTCACGACCTCCAAAATTTTCACCGATTAGAGCAAGGGTAAGCTGAGTATATCTTTTGCAGAAATACATGGCCAATTGGCGTGGGATAACTATTTCACGCTTTTTGATTTTGGCCTTCAATGAGTCAAGGCTCACTTTAAAGTAATCTGCTACAGTTTTTTGGATAAAGTCTACACTTACATCAGACTGAATCTCCTTTACAATGTTCTTAAGCACTTCCTTGGCCAGCTCTAGGTCTATTTCCTTTTTGAGCAAGGTGGCGTGGAACATCAGCGAGTTCAACACACCCTCCATATCACGGAGGTTGGTATCCACGCTATAGGCAAGGTATTCAGCCACCTCAGTCGGAATCTCAATTCCGTCTGATTCCATCTTATTATGAATGATGGCTAATTTTGTTTCAAAGTCAGGTTCTTGAAGGTCTGCGGTAAGGCCCCATTTGAAGCGTGACAGCAATCGCTCCTGAAATCCTTTCATATCTCTCGGAGGGCAATCACTTGTCATTATAATCTGCTTCCCGGATTGGTGCAATTGATTAAAGATGTGGAAGAACATTTCCTGTGTCTTTTCCCTGCCTGCAAGGAATTGCACATCATCCAAAATCAAAAGGTCAACCTGAAGGTAAAAATTCTGAAAATCCTGCAGCTTGTGATTTTGTAATGCATTCAAAAACTGATTGGTGAAATCATTTTGATCTACATACAATACGATCTTATCAGGAAGGCTCTTTTTAATCTCATTGCCAATAGACTGAACCAAGTGAGTTTTACCTACTCCAACCCCGCCATAAAGCATCAATGGGTTAAAAGAGGTTACTCCTGGCTTTTTGGCCACAGCCACACCAGCCGACCTGGCCAGGCGATTACAATCCCCCTCCACAAAGTTGTCAAAGCTATAAGCCGGATTCAGTCTCGAATTAACTGTTCGGGGGTCAAGCGCTTTAAAACTAAATGGTGAGTAATCATCCAGGTTTCCATTCCCATTTTGACCCTGATTACCATTATTGCGCTTCATTCCCGTACCGTTGGGGTAGTTGACCATCAACGGAGGGTTGTGGTGATTTCCACTATCCACTATCACGGAGTATTCCAATCGACCAGATACACCAAGTACACCATGAACCGCCTTTTTTAGTACAGGCACATAATGCTCTTCAAGCCATTCATAAAAAAATTGGGATGGAACCTGAATCGTCAATACATCGCCCGCTGATCTTAATGGAACTATGGGCTTAAACCATGTATTGAAATTTTGTTCGTCTACTTCTTTTCGAATTATTTCGAGACAGTCATTCCAAATGGTGCCGCATTCCACTTCCATTACTAGGATCTAAGTACAATAGTGTTTTATCTTTTTCCGATGGCGGAAAGGGAGACAAAGGTGTAAAAAAATTGAAGAACAAAAAAGCTAAAGTTGGTCTTGATTATCAGAAAAATTTGACTAACAAACCAAAACGAATTTAAAAAAATTGTATAAGTGTAAACTTAGATTCAATATTGGGAATTGGAGAACTTGGAAGTTAGAACACTTTAAAAAAGTATGGCAAAAAGTCAATTTGACACTTTTAATAAGGCAGACCTCAAAACATGGACAGATGCAGCAAGAAAAGAACTGAGTGGAAAAGATCCTTTTGACGCACTTGGTCTATCTAAACATGATTTGATCATAAAGCCATATTACGATAAAGACGATACAGCCAGCTTTAAAGGAAATAACCTTAGCCCATCACCCAATGCCTATTTGGGGCCAAGAGGTTGGTACAACACCCCTAATATTACTGTTAAGAATTCCGTAGAGGCAAATAAGCTGGCGTTACAGTATTTAAACAATGGTGCTGATGGCATTCTGTTTACAATTGAAACGAGTGTAGCACTCAATCAACTGCTCGATCAAATTGAATTGCCTTATTGCAGTATATTTTTCAAAGTCAAAAGTGAACAATTTGGAGTATTGGGCGATTTCGTACATTACGTAAATGCTAAAGGTTTTGACAAAGCTCAAATAGTTGGGGGCATCTTTTGGCAAACACCTATTGATGTAAAGAGTATTCCTATCCAAGACCTTAAGGGATGGAATAATTTTCATGCTTTGGGTTATATCGTGCCACAAGCCGAAAACCCAATTGATGAGATTGTTGATGCCCTGCTTGCGGGTGTAGCTCGTATAGCTGACAACGATCCTGCTGAGCTCATTCAGCAACTTACTTTTTCTTATTCAATAGGTACTGATTTCTTCCTGGAGATAGCCAAATTGAAAGCATTCAGAAGACTTTGGCAACAAGTAAGTCATGCCTATGGTGTGTCTGATAAAGACGAATCATTGCTATTGCATGGCATTTCTAATCCCTGGAATAATGAAGGTTTTCAACCCAATGCCAATATGCTTAAAAGCACAACGGCAGCAATGAGCGCCATACTTGGGGGTTGTGAAGCTATTACTATAATGCCTGAAGAGGATAACTCATTTAAAAACAGAATTGCACGCAATGTACTTACTGTGCTTCGTGAAGAATCTCATTTGAATCAAACTGCTGATGCAGTAGCAGGTTCCTATTATCTGGAAAGCCTTATAGACCAAATGGCCAAAACTGCCTGGGCAAAGTTTCAGCAAAAAGTAAACGCATGAAGCCAGATTTCACAAAAATAAAATACAATCAATTCAGTTCGTCTCAATCTGCTGAAACGATTCATCAACCCATTCCTACAGCGGAAAAAATTGAGATTAAGCCTCAGTACTCAAAACACGATGATCATTCACTTGGAAATTTCACTGCTGGCGTTCCTCCCTATTTAAGAGGTCCTTATGCCTCTATGTATACAATGAGACCCTGGACCATCAGGCAGTATGCAGGTTTTTCAACGGCAAGAGAATCTAATGAGTTTTACAGAAAAAATCTGGCTGCGGGGCAAAAAGGACTTTCTGTAGCGTTTGATCTGGCTACTCACAGAGGATATGATTCTGATCATCCACGGGTTGCTGGTGATGTGGGAAAAGCCGGTGTGGCCATTGATTCGATATTGGATATGAAAATCCTTTTCGATCAAATACCCCTCGATAAGATGTCAGTATCGATGACCATGAACGGAGCAGTTATTCCTATTATGGCTTTTTATATCGCTGCAGCGAAAGAAGAGGGTGTTGACCAATCGTTACTCAGTGGCACCATTCAAAATGACATTCTAAAAGAATTCATGGTGCGCAATACATACATATACCCTCCTGCTTCCAGTATGCGTATTGTAGCAGATATTTTTAAGTACTGCTCTAAGCACATGCCCAAGTTCAATTCGATAAGCATAAGTGGCTACCACATGCACGAAGCAGGTGCACCTGCTCATATTGAACTGGCCTACACATTGGCCGATGGTCTGGATTACATAAGGGCAGGCATAATGGCGGGTATCAACATTGACGATTTCGCACCAAGGCTCTCTTTTTTCTGGGGCATTGGCACAAATTTCTTTATGGAGATTGCCAAAATGAGAGCCGGAAGATTGTTATGGGCGAAAATTGTTCAACAATTCAATCCATCCAACCCAAAATCAATGGCACTCCGTACACATTGTCAAACGTCAGGATGGAGTTTGACAGAACAAGATCCCTACAACAATGTAACACGCACCAATATTGAAGCTCTCGCTGCGGTATTAGGAGGAACACAATCGCTTCATACTAATTCATTGGATGAAGCCATAGCATTACCCACAGATTATTCGGCTCGTATCGCAAGGAACACACAGCTTTATCTGCAAAAAGAAATAGGAATTACTGAAGTGGTCGACCCTTTGGGGGGATCTTATTTTGTGGAATACCTAACAGAAGAACTAGTCAGTAAAGCCTGGCAACTGATTGAAGAAGTGGAAGAATTAGGAGGTATGACCGCAGCAATAGAAAGCGGACTCCCAAAAATGCGCATTGAAGAGGCTGCTGCATCGAAACAAGCAAGAATTGATTCAGGTCGTGACACCATTGTAGGTGTAAATAAGTATTTAACCGATGATACCCCTGATTTCGAAATCAGAGAGGTAGACAACACCTCCGTGAGGAAAGAACAAATAGAAAGACTCAATCAACTTAAAAAAGAACGCGATTCCGCTAAAGTAGAGGCCGCCTTGCAGGCCATTACAAAATCTGCGGAGAGTGGGGAAGGCAATTTACTAGAGCTGGCTATTGATGCTGCTGAGAAACGAGCTACACTCGGGGAAATTTCAAGTGCAATGGAAACAGCTTTTGGTAGATATAAAGCTACGATCAAATCTATTTCTGGTGTATATTCAGGTGAAATGAAATCTCAAAAAGAATTTGAAGAAGTAAAGAATTTGTCGGATCAGTTTGCAGAACAAGATGGACGCAGACCAAGAATTCTTGTTGCAAAAATGGGGCAAGACGGACACGATCGTGGTGCCAAAGTGATTGCGACCAGCTTTGCGGATCTCGGTTTTGATGTTGACATTGGTCCTCTTTTTCAGACACCAGATGAAGTAGCCAAGCAAGCCACTGAAAATGATGTGCACATTGTTGGTGCCTCCAGTTTAGCAGGTGGCCACAAAACATTGATTCCTGAATTGGTAAAAGCCTTGGGTAAAATTGGAAGGCCTGATATTCTTGTGGTAGCAGGTGGTGTAATCCCCAAACAAGACTATAAATATTTGTATGATAATGGTATTGCAGGGATTTTTGGTCCCGGTACGCCAGTAGCACAATCCGCTAAAGCCATTCTGGAAAAATTGCTTGCCAAATAAACCCAATCCTGCCTTTTTTAGTGCCTGAGCAGACATTAAGAAATAGATAATCCATTTTTTAGTGTGCAAAGAATTAGGCTGAATTTGCTTAACTTTAATTTGCGAAAAGCCCATTTGTAATCGGGTTAATTACAATCACATCATTAAAATTCCAAATCATAAAATTTTGTCAATGATTAAGAAAACAGGCATTTCATTTATTATACTTCTAGTTGCAGGTCAGATTGCATTTGCGCAGAGCAAATGGGATAAGATGATTGGAAAGGCTGAATCCTCGTACACTATTGGTG
>JBATLM010000128.1:0-6600 GCA_049289315.1 Cyclobacteriaceae bacterium | reverse complement strand
TCTTGCAGCTCTTATTCTTGTATAACCAGTAATAGTCGTAGCCTTGCACCAATTGGTAGCTAAATTCTGTAAAAGACAGGCCTGTTTCCAGTCTTGATTTTACGGAGTCTTTGGCCATCATGTAGTTTACAGTGATGTGCTTTCCTACGTCTCTGATGAAATCAAGGAAGGTGAATTCCTTAAACCAGTCATAGTTGTTCACCATTTCAGCTTTATTCGCTCCACTAAAGTCCAAAAACTTCTCCAGCTGCTTCTTTACAGCATTCTGGTTGTGTTTGAGCACGTCTTCTGATAGGAGGTTCCGCTCATTGGATTTACCGGAAGGGTCACCTACCATACCAGTAGCGCCTCCTACCAAAGCAAAGGGTTTGTGGCCACACCTTTGAAAGTGAACCAACATCATTATTTGCACGAGATTTCCAATGTGCAGAGAATCAGCGGTAGGGTCAAACCCGATATAACCAGCCGTAGGTTCTTTCTTCAGCATCTCTTCCGTACCTGGCATCACATCGTGTATCATGCCTCTCCATTGCAATTCTTCAACAAAATTCATTCGTGTAGTCAAAATAAGGCCAAATATAAGCAGCATCGCATTACTGTGGCATCCACAGTGGTTAATCTTCTAATTCAAGAGATTGGAATAATAAATTGTCTATCAGTATACTTAAGTAGATTTAAGACTCACTTTTAAATAATTTTTTAAAGTCCGAAGGTTTTTAGTTCATTTAGACTTTTAACCAACATCCCTTTATAAGCTATATGCAACATCCGAATTCACTCCAGTTAGTCGCAGATTTTCATCGTACGTTCAAGCATCCTATTCTTAATTCGCCCACCATACCCGAGGAGGCACGGTGCAAATTAAGGGTAGCCCTTATCGCTGAGGAACTGAAGGAGTTGGAAGTAGCCATTCTGGAAAAGGATATTGTAGAAGTAGCCGATGCTTTGTGTGATATCCAATATGTGCTCTCTGGAGCAATACTTGAGTTTGGGCTTGGGGATAAGTTCAAGGCCTTGTTTGAGGAGGTTCAAAGATCCAACATGAGCAAAGCGTGTGAAAATGAGGACGAAGCGAAAGCTACCGTGGCTCATTATCTTAAAAAAGATGGAACAGAATGCTATTACAAGGAGGCAGAAGGGAAATGGCTTGTCTATAGAAAGTCCGATAACAAGACCATCAAATCTGTGAATTATTCCCCAGCAGATCTGGAGGGAATACTTGGCGTTTAGGCATAGAATTCAAACTGAAACACTGCCAGGTTTTCTTTATCCTGTAAGGGCTTCATAGCAATGATACTTTCAGTGTTGTAAGCTTCAATAAATTCATTCCTTGCGATGCGCGTTTTACTTCGCCCGGGGAGAATTTTGTGATATTGCATTCTCCCCGATTTGTTGGCAGTGGCGGTGAATAAAACTCGGAATTGTACAGGAATAGGAGAGGGGATGAATTTCATAACCCACTCACCTATAAGTTTTTACAAAATCCATATAAACCATTTGATTCTGTACTTGGTTGTACTGCGCCAGTAGTGAATAGGCCCAATTGGGTACGTAGTTGAACCTGTTTTCGTACTCTTCAATCTTTGTACAAAGCTCTCTGACGTAGAATTTTATCTGGTCAGGGTTCTTACACTTACGTGGACTTTCAAAGTTCCTGTCAGTAAACTTCTTCAGTTCCGATTCGATTTTAGTTTGTTCAAAAATGCTCATATCATTGTGTATTATTACACAATAGTATAACTATTAAGCATGCAAGGCAAGCATTTATGTGCAAAATTGCACAACATTTTAACAAAACCTTCTTTAGGGCCTGATTTAGCCGTTTTGTTGGATAGAATTCAGAAGAGAATTGCGGGTAAGAGCGCTAATCCAAAGCGTTCTTCGTTACCCAGTAGCGGTACCCAACTAAGAGTTTGTCGAGTGATGAAAGCCTGGTAATGTCGCGCTGGCTATACCTTGGTAAAATCAATTTATTGACCTTGGAGAGAAGAAGAAATAGGAATCGCCTCATATGGGGTAAATGATTTTTGCGTAAACAAGTTATATAGAAATATCGTTACCTTTAAAACAGAATATTTTTTAGTCAAATTGTATGGAACGAATCCCTCAAAGTGCATTTTTAGAAGTCTGGCATGATGCAATGGCAATTCTTGCTATTGTCATGTTTACTGCAGGAATTATCATTTATCTCACTTATAAACTGCGTGTTTCTCTTGTCAATGATTTTAAGCAAAAGCATGATTTTATAAATGCCAACGAAATAAAGTGGTATAAGTGGGTGCTCTATGTTTTTGGTTTAGGCGCAGCCATGATTGTGAACTTGTATGGTGCAGGTAAAATTGCTGATGTAGGAGTTTGGTTTTTTGTGCGACTTTTTATGTCTTTAGCTGGAGCTACAATGGTGGGTTATGTAGGCGCCCTGGTTTTGGAATATTACTACCCCACCAAACTGAGTAAGAAATTAAAGAAATGGAGATACTTGCCTCGCACTAATCCTAAGACCAAAAACAAGATGAGGCTGTTGAGCGAGGCCGAGGAGGACGTTCACTTGGACGAGGGGATGCAAGCTGAGGAAGATGTTTTCTCAATCGATTATGATGTATGGATTGATGAGAAAACGGGTGATATAAAGATTGAAAAGTATGATGGGCACCTGATCGCACTTAGGTGTGGAAACTGTGGATTTTATACCATGAAAGTGGTGCGGGAGGAAATCATCGAAAACCACAGTGATGGTTCTCCCAGTGAATTGTTAAAGCATTATCAGTGTAGCTACTGTAAGAACGTAAGGGCCACGCAGTTTCATGTTTCCAGAAAAGAAGGGGAAGACTATAAGCTTGAAAAGCCACATTTTGTGCGCAACACTAAAGATATTGACTTGGTACGAGTGGAGATTCACTCCAGCTTGAAAGGCAAGAAGCATTACGAGTTTCAGACCGTGGAAGAGGCCCAAAAATTTCTTGAAGAGTTTGACTTTGATAAAGGGAAGTAGCCCATTTAAATAAAATAGGGCATCGGATTTGCTATGTTATCCGTATAATAGCCTATTAGGTTAATTTTCGCAGTTATGATTCGTACTATCTTGATTTTTGTTCTTGGCTTTGTAGCATTATTAGCACAGGCCAGCGCTCCCATATTTTCAGACACTACCAGTTTAAAGCCGAAAGCTGTTTATGGTAAGGAGGCAAAGGTAATTTCTTACATCCTTGATAATAATCATTATCGCAAGCTAAAGCTTAACGATTCCTTGTCTTCAGCAATTTTGGATAGCTATATAGCTGAACTGGATAATAACAAGACCTATTTTTTGGATTCTGACATTAAGTCTTTTGACAAATTTCGTTTTGAAATCGATGACCTTACACGTAATGAGGATGTAAGTCCCGCCTACACCATTTATGAGGTCTTTCAAAAGAGATACAACGAACGAATGGATTATGTGAAGACTAAGCTGATCCCAAAAACTTTCGATTTCAGTATTGATGAATATTATGAGACCAATAGAGATGATGCTAAATGGTCAAAAAATCCAGCAGAGTTGGATGAGCTGTGGAGGAAGATAATTAAGAGCCAGGCATTGAGCCTCAAATTGACAACCAAGAGTCAGGAGGAAATTGAGATAGCGCTTCACAAGCGGTATGATCGTTTTATAAAGAATATCGATCAGTTTAATGGTGAAGATGTATTTAGTGTTTACATGAATGCAATTACTGAGGCTTACGATCCACACACTAATTACTTTTCAACAAAAGCTTCTGATCTTTTTAAACAGAGTATGAGCCTTTCATTGGAGGGCATAGGAGCGAGGCTTGTGTTAGACAGTGATTACACAAAAATTTTCGAAGTTCTTCCAGGAGGCCCTGCGGAAAAATCAGGTAAGCTTCATACTAATGATCTGATCATCGGTGTAGGACAGGAAGCTACCGGAGAAATTGTAGATGTAGTAGGCTGGCGGTTAGATGACGTGGTGAAATTGATCAAAGGCCCAAAAGGAACGACAGTGCGTCTGCAGATTTTACCAGCTGAAACTGGTGTTAACGGACCACCGCAAGAATTGATCTTAGTAAGAGATAAAATCAAGTTGGAGGATCAAGCAGCAAAGAAGAGTGTAATCAATTATCAAAAAGGAGATAAGGCAATGAAGTTGGGAGTGATCTCCCTTCCAAGTTTCTATATGGATTTTGATGCTTATCAGAAAGGAGATGCTAATTATAGAAGCACCACCAGAGATGTGAAAAAGTTAATTCAGGAATTACAAAGTGACGGAGTGGATGGTATAGTTATGGATCTTAGAAATAATGGTGGTGGCTCTTTGGCTGAAGCCATTGACTTGACGGGATTGTTTATCAAAGAAGGACCTGTGGTACAAGTGAAAAATTCGCAGGATAAGGTAGAGGTGGGTATGGATGATGACAAAAGCGTTTTGTACAAGGGCCCCCTTGTAGTAATGACTAACCGGTTCAGTGCCTCTGCATCCGAAATATTTGCTGGTGCTATACAGGATTATAACCGAGGTGTCATAGCCGGAGAATCAACTTATGGAAAGGGAACAGTACAGACTGTTTTAGATCTGAAACGTTTTATTAATGAAAAAGAAGATGTAGGTGAGCTCAAGCTTACCTTCCAAAAGTTCTATAGAGTGACTGGTAGCAGTACTCAGAATAAAGGTGTTACTCCTGATATCATTCTTCCATCGGCACTTAACAGCAAGCAGTATGGTGAAAGTTCTAACTTAAGTGCTCTTCCCTGGGATGTGATTAATAGCACCCCCTTTAAAAAAGCCTCTGATATTGATTCAAAATTGTTAGCTGGATTAAATCAATCTTATCAGGAGAGAGCAAAGTTTGATCAAAATCTTAAGCAATATATCAGCGAAACAGAGGACTTGAAGAATAGCCTTGCTGAGACCAAGATATCACTCAATGAGGCCAAGCGTAAGAAGGAAATGGAAGAGGCCGAACGTAAAAAGGCGATGAATAAAGACATGGCAACCAAGATTGAGAATAACGATGGGTTGTCTGAAGACGAGTTGGTAAAACTCAAAGATGAGTACCTTCGTGAAAGCTTGTTGATTCTTTCCGACTTAGTAACAAACAGAATCGGTTAATCAGTAACGGGGATAGGAGTAACAGTGTAACCTTTTGAGCGAAGTAGGTTAAGCAGACCTCTTTCCCCTTTCAAATGGGTTACGCCTACAGTTACAAAGGACTTACTTTCGGAAAACATTTTTTCTAACTTGGGTAACCATTCTTCGTTTCTCTTATAGTAGAACTCTTCAATGAATAGCTCATTCTTCTCGAATGGATGAAGGGAATATTCGAATACACGATCGATATCTCCCTCAGCATAAGCTTCCTCTAGTTTTTCGTATTCGGTTTTTTGGTTGGGAAAATTATCAATGCTATGCATTAAAGCTGTTGCTTGTGTTTCAACGGGAAACGCGTTGAATGCCTCTGCTTCTCTTTCAATAGGTTCAAGGCTATAAGTGGGTATTCGAAGGTCATTGGCCAACTTGAGTAATTCAATGTCGTAAAATTTAACATCTTCATGAAGTGCAAGCCTTGTCATGGTGATGGATAGGGCTAGCGGCTTTAAATTCGCGTATTTTTTACTGAATTTCTTTTTAGAGATATTGAATTCACTTTCAAAGAAGCTTTCAACCCTTTTGTATTCATCTGCGGTAAGGACATCATGTAAAGATTGCCCTTTGGCAAAATGAATAGCTTTGTTCAATTCGTGCTGAGCATGATGATTTACCTCATCCTCAATGGCAAACAGTTTGCTGTCCTTGAGCTTGTCATTGATCTCATTATGAAGGATGTACTCCTTCTCACCAATAAACTTTAATGATCCCAGCAAAAATGATGAGTGGGGCAGATCGTTTCCGCTTACTTCCCATAGGATTGAGTTTTGGCTAAACCCAGGAGTTAGAATAAAAGTGAGAATGATTGGAAACAGAGCAAGTCGTAAAATCCGCATAGTATCTGAGGTTGTATACAAATAAAACTTAATTATACGAGAAAGTGAAAGCGGGTGGCTGAGTCTTGGGATAAAACATATTATTTGAATGTTCTACCTCAGAAACTTAATTTTTAACTATTTTAAGCCTTATTTCGTATCACAAAAATAGGGTGAAGATAGATCAAACACAGGGACTAGCTTAATGAGCGAAGAACTACTTAAAGCGATCATTCAGCTTTTTGCCATTGTTGCTAAGGAGCGAATTACAGAAGATGAGCGCGCCAATATCAAGGAATTTCTTGGTTTACATCTCAATCAGGAACTTACGCGCTATTATCTCAATCTTTTTGACGATTTCTGCAAAACTTCCAACCGGACTGCCCAGGACACAATTACAGTCGATGAGGATACGAAGCAATTTGTAGACGATTGGTCTCAAATTATGCAGATATCCAAGAAGGTGAACCAGGCATTGACCATGCAACAAAAAGCCATTTTAGTGGTAAAGATTGTTGAGCTGGTATACGCTGATGGTTCGATTTCTGAACGCCAGGAGAATTTGATATTCTACATTGGGGAGGCGCTAAAAATTCCGCAAAAAGATATTAAAGCCATGCGATATTTTGTTGTAGGCCAGGA
>JBATLM010000127.1:0-2552 GCA_049289315.1 Cyclobacteriaceae bacterium | reverse complement strand
TTTCAAGTTTTCCCACGACCTTATTTAATGGGCCGTCTACAAGATCGCTTAAGCCAAAAAGTTTAAAGCCAATTTTGGACATTATTCAAAAGGCCTCTCCGTATGCTGAAAATAAGGTTGTACACTTGACCTTTATTGTACAATTGGGGGTAAATCTCATTCGCAGAGCCCCAATACATATTCTTACTCACTTCTTTTAAACAGTTTTCTTTAGCGTACTGACTCACTTCGATGCCATATGCTTTGAAGTTATTTATAGTTAGATAATTAAGGCATTCGCCAGTAGCAGCACCTAAAACTAGTATGGATGAAATCTTATGTGTAAGAAGTGAAATCTCCTTGACGAGGTGGGGAATGTAACTCAACTCACTAGTAGACTAATCCAGACCCTTTACCTCACTCCCGAAGATTATATCTGATTTTTTGAGTCCACTGTTAAAGTCTGACCACGACAATCCTTCATCTATACTGACAAAAAATTTAAAAATTTGGCTTACGCCAAATGAACTTGAGGGCTGCGGCCGCGCTTCGCGGGCCTACGCTTTTCCTCAAGTTCATGTTGGCTCCAGCCTTACAAGCGTAAGAGGGTAAAAGAGCCAAGAATTACTTGGCTATCCTCACAAGGCGGAAACCCACATTGCTGTGGCGGCCATCGGGAGTGACGTAGTAACGGCCAGAGGAACGCAAGTACTCAGCATCGTTGACCCAGCTGCCGCCACGCATCACGCGAATAGAGCCCACCTCACCTTTAACAGCCACGTTGCCATCAGTAGATGCATTAGCGTAGCTATTCACGTAGGCGTATGCAGTCCATTCCCATACGTTACCAAGCATGTGATACAGACCAAAATCATTCGCACAATATCCAGGGTATTTAGAATTAAGAATTGGTATCGGACATGAATCAACTTTGCGGGCATATTGACCAGTGGTCTCGGTATTTCCCCAGAAATAGGCGAAGTTGGCATCAATCTCATCACCCCAATAATAATTGGTTGTTGTTCCCGCACGAGCAGCATATTCAAACTCCGCTTCTGTGGGTAAACGATACGTCGCAGTTTTATCAATTAAACTTAGAACACGGGCAAATTGTTGAGCGTCATTGTATGAAACATAAACGGCGGGATTGTCGTTGCTTTCTTGGACATAGCTCTTAACTTTGCCATTTTCTTTCCATGGTTCAGAACCAGTTACAGTTTTATATTGAATTTGTGTGACTTCAAACTGAGCCATTTGAAACTTCTTAAAGTTTCTCGCCTTTACCGGTTTCTCGTCGCTCGAACCATTTTCACTACCAATCAAAACACCTTGAGCCGCAGGAATGTCACAAAATTTCATCTTCACTTGACCGTCGAGGACCAATTCACTTTGATTTTTACAGTCGCTCCCAGCAGCAAATGCATGATTCGCTCCGACAGCTAAAAACATTGTGATCGCAAGCAAGCCTTGCCACTTCCAGCTCTGGTGAGTTTGATTTTTCATAAATTTGGTCCCTTTCACGTTCAGTTATAATTTTAAAACCGCTCCAACACTTCAGCCCCATCAAGAACAAGGCAATCGGCTGGAATGATATACATTCAGAGGCCGATAGTGCATGGCCCATGCCGTTGATTTTAGGAGTTATAACGTATGTTTATTCGATCTCGCAAGAAGTGGGTGCCACTAATGGTCTTTTTACCCTGTCAACCGGTGACAATTTTTGCGGATTTTTTGTGTTTTGAACGATCTGTCGGTCTTCAAAAAAGAAGCCGTAGCGGCCTTCGACTCCAACGAAGCTACCAGACGCTACGGCCCAGCGATATTCGTCTGATGTTTTCACATCAGCTCTGGATAATGACCTGGACATAGCCTAGGCACGCAGGTGCAATTCGTAAACGGCACCTTCTGGCCGGAAACTTTGTATGTACTCACAAGGCGGAAACCCACATTGTTGTTGCGGTTATCGGGAGTGTCGTTGTTACGGTTAGAGGAACGCAAGTTCTCAGCATTGTTGTTCCAGCTGCCGCCACGTATCACGCGATTAGAGCCCACCTTCGGTCATTACGCCAATTTCAATGACTTCTCAAAAATTTTCCTCCTAGCTGCGAGCGAGTTCACATGAGAAACGTGAGCAACTATGCTGCTCACGGATTGAATGAGATTCCGCTCCGTTATTTGTCCTTTCAAGTACAGTTTTTCTTTCTTTTTTATTTTTTGGTTCATGCGAATTAAATTTTCACGCTTGATGCGGATGATGCCAGTGAAAATTCGGAATCCAAGAAATGGGATACCTTCAGTAACTGGCGCAAGAGTCGTGACTGACTCTTTAAGTTCCAGCTTCAGTTCCTCTTTTACAAATCTGTCAATATCCGCGAGTAAACCGCGTAGCGACTCTTTGTCGTTTGAAAACGAGATAAAATCATCCATATAACGAACGTAACTCCTGACATTTGTTGGAATTGCTCCGGGTTCAAAGATTCTAAGAGCTAGCATTGGCACGGACTATCGCACTTATCTATTCTGCAAAAAGCAGTTCAATGAAATTTCCGAGATCGAATCATCCTCTCTTGAAG
>JBATLM010000126.1:0-19494 GCA_049289315.1 Cyclobacteriaceae bacterium | reverse complement strand
GGATGGGGTACAACAAATTGAAAAGGTTTGGAATGAGTTTCTTCCAAATCGGCCTTTTGAATATGAGTTCCTCGATCAACGCTACCGTCAGTTATATGAAGCTGAGCAAAGTCAAAGCCAGCTATTTACCATTTTTTCAGGACTGGCCATATTCATAGCTTGCCTGGGATTATTTGGTCTGGCTACCTTTAATACGCTGCAGCGTGTAAAGGAGATTGGAATTAGAAAAGTATTGGGAGCATCTGTTCCTACCATCCTCGGTTTGCTATCCAAAGAAATTGTGGTACTCATTGTAGCTGCAAACCTTATAGCCTGGCCTGTAGCATGGTTGCTAATGAACAAGTGGCTTGACACTTTTGCCTATCATATCGAAATGAATTTGTTTATTTATTTAGTGTCGGGTATCGTGGCAGTACTTGTGGCGCTAATCACTGTAAGCACTCAAACAGTCAAAGCTGCGATGACAAACCCATCCAACACATTGAGATACGAGTAACATTATTAAAAAGAAGAGGCTGTATCAAAAGTTACAAAGAAGCACTTTTCTGAGCGATAGCGAAGAATCTTTCGCTATTTAGACCTTAAAATAAGGGATGTTTCGCTATCGCTCAACAAAACGGAATACTTTTGAGACAGCCTCTTCTTTTTAATTACTAGTGTAGTTGGCATAAACCAACACAGGCTCTTTCGCTTCTTCTACCTCCTTCAAGGCTTGCAATAGGGCTGGCATCGACTTGCTCTCGTAGTCAGGATCCAACCAATATTGAAATAACAAATCACCATCCTGCTCCATCAGCTGAGGATTATTCCTCAATTTTAAAATCCTTTCACGTTCTACTTTCGGTGTTGTATGCAAAGTTTGAGTATTAAGCTCTACTACTGTAGAACTATAGCGATCATCCGGGTACATGAATGATCCGTTTGTTCCTATTACATCAACCGCAATAAAACCAAACCTTGCCATTATGGGTTTGGTATGTTGATGTGGGAAGCCTACAATGTAATTGATACCCAGACTAGGGGAAACACTTACACCTGCACGCAACAACGTTCCTGGGAGTCCTAGCCCTGAGTAACCTTTCTTAATCCACCAGCCACAACCCTCGGCCAGGCCATAAGACTTTAAGTTGCCCACGATGTCGCCAAACTCCGGAGACAATTTTGTCAACGCCTCCGCCATGGGTATAGGTTTAATTTCTGAATCCATATCCAGGCGCATACCTGCGACCATCTCCCCTGTTTCGGCTACTTCCGCGATAAACATATAGGTATTTGGATTGGACTGCCAATCTTGTTTTGCCGAAGTCACGTTTACTCCTATTTGTTTGAGCACCTCAGTGTGCTCTTTGGTGAAACGTTTGGCTACTTCAGGAGATTCAGCTGAGCGAATCATTCTGATTACAAATTGAGTTGGGTTCATGCTTTGATTAAATCTTTGGTTAAGTCAAAGCAAACCTATACGATAGCAACTTACTAGCAAAAGAAACCCCCTCGACCACTGTGGCTATTGAGTCTACAGCTTGTAAGAAATATCCGAATTTATTTAAATATTATTTAATTAGTTAACTAATATAGTGACCGGGCGCAAGAATATGCTTCGTGTCTACAGCATCTTTAATCACCTTCAAAAGTTTTTTACTGCTGTCACTCTTGTCGCGCATTAACTTCATCGATTGAATTCCTAACCGATAAGGACTATAACCTAACTTCACCATGGCCTCCATTATTTCATCATGACATTCCATCGCGCGCTTGTCTTCACCGGGCACCTCCCGGTCGTAGCATATTGCCCCTGTAACATCAAGCGCTCTCTGTGAAATAAATAAGAATCCAATGTTAAGTTCGAAGCCTCTCTTTTTGCTAATCTTCTTGCTGATGGTAATCGCATTGACTACATCCTTGCCGGTAAAGGGAACAGTAGGGCAATACCACAGCACCCCGCACCTATCCTGATGTACGTCTTTGATTTCAACTGATTTGTGTTTCCGCCAGTACAACATCCCAATACCTGCTTTTGAAACGTTACCTCTCAAGAGGCTTTTGTTAAATAGAAAATCAAGCTTGCCCCTTGTTACCTCATCCCCTTTTTCATATTGTTCATCAACCATTTTTTGATCGTAGAAAGAAATATCATCCACCAGTCTACCAATTCGGTTAAGTATAAAAGCCTTGTCAGCTTCTCTGTGAGATTCACTTACAGGATAAGTAGCTCCCATCCCAATCCATTTTCCCACCTTATGTTTTGCTCTTAAGTCTGCAAGACCCTTTTCGCTTAAAGGTTTTGTGATATCTGGCATGCGTTCTGCAAAAGCGATCATACGTACATCGTTGAAAATACGTAACGATGCGCTAAAGCCTTCCAATACCATTTTCCTCCATTCTTCAAAAAACAGTGAGAGGTCTTTCTCCTTATCGATATTAAAAATGAAGGATTGGAAGTACTGCGATTTTGGTCTAAGCCATAAAGTCAGCTTTGTGATGATTCCTAAATTCGACTGTGTAAAAAGGCCATCTAAGTATGGGCCCAGGCCCCATTTGGCCAATGGGCCTAGTTTGGAGTCCTTATAGTTTTCAAAACCGGTCTCTATAATATCACCATTTGGCAAGACTACTTCAAGGCCACATACATGATTGAACCGGTCGGCATAGAGAGCCATACCATGCCCTCGCTCAGCAGTGTTGCCTACTATACTGGCATCAGGTGTACTGCCAATTGTATCGAGCATCAAAGATGATTTTTTCCTTTCTAAATACTCAACTCCACTCCCAAATGTCACACCAGGCTGCACTGTTATATACGCCATCGACTCATTTAATTCCAGTATCTTATCCATCAAAGAAAGGTCAATTAATACACCATCCTTTTGTGGGACTTTTGAACCTAGCCCCCAATTCTTACCACCACTAACGGGATAGATTGGGATAGAATTTTTGAATGCAATCTTCACTACTGCTGATACTTCACGACTATTTTGCGGCTTAACTATTGCATGTACCTTTTGAACAGTTTTAAACGTTGCCGTGTCCACGCGTTGAAGTTCTTTTAAATCTGTGATTAAACGGGATTCAGTTACTATCGATTTCCAAGCTTTAATCGCCTTTGATAGGTTTTTGATTTTTGCTGTTTTGCTCACTCTTATTATTAAATTTTAATTCCTTTAAATTGAAGTATTTTTTTGACATTTAGCAAATGCAAGACAAGTTGATGCCAACATTTAAGCACCTCTCAGATTTATCAGAGGAATTGCATCTCATTCTTAACCCGAGGATGGAATTTGTTTTCGCTAACAAGGCACTGCTAAATCGTATACCCGGAATTGATAGCACTGGTAATGTGCTTCACAGCCTAGGAATCATTGATAGTTATACAATTGATTCCATTAGAGAAAGTTTTGTTAACAACACAGCGTTGGACTTATGCGTTGACGTATCCATCTCAGAAGAAACCACCAGTGTACAATGGAAAATTGTCCCTATTAATGACTCCATTACGTTTATCGGAAAGGATATTGGTAATAAAAAAAGATCTGAAGGTGAAAAATTTGCACAAGCCATTAAGGAATTTAGCGTTGATCAGACAGGAAAAGGATACTCGGGTTATTTAACAGATATTCAACGTGTACTTTCCGAAGAAGTAGACAAATTCAAACTCATTTCAGAAAATGTTAGTGATATCGTCTGCTTACACGACCCTCATGATGCGCGGTACTTATATGTAAGTCCATCATGTAAAACGGTAACAGGGTTTATCCCATCAGAAATGGAAGGAAGATCTCCATACGATTTTTTCCATCCGGATATGATCAGGGCACTGGAGGAAGACCATAAAAAAAGAGAAGCAGGCGAAATACCTGATGGGCCTAGTGGCCCTCCTCCAAAAATGATTTACCTATTTAACACTAAGGATCGCGGGTTTCGTTGGATGGAGTCTCACTCTAAACCAGTTTTTGATAAATCTGGTAATGTTGTTCTAATACTAAGTACTTCACGGGATATTCATGAAAGAGTAGAGGCAGAAAAGGAGAAGGAGAGGTACTTCAATTATTATCGCACACTTGGAAACAATATTCCAAACGGTGCCGTATTCATGATCGACAAAGATTATAATTATTTGATTGCTGAAGGTGAGGAATTTGGAATATTAGGACGAACAACTGAATACTATGTAGGAAAGAATGCCCGTGAAATATACAGCCCAGAAAGATTTAAGCGATTATCTCAGTATTTCGAAAAACTGTTCAGGGGTGAAAGTGTTTCATTCGAATGGGATTATAACGAAAAGGACTACATCTTTTTGGGAAAACCATGTATTGAAAAAGACGGTAGCATACCAGCTGCCATATTATTGACCCAAAATATTACTGAGTCAAAATCACAGGCCAATAAACTTAAATTAGCTTTAGCAGAGCTTGAAGCTAAGAATTTTGAACTCGACAGTTTTGTTTATCGAACATCTCACGATCTAAGGTCTCCTCTTGCCTCCGTATTGGGTTTGGTAGAGATAATGCTAAGGGAAAGTGATATCAACGATCTGCATGATTGTGCCAAAAGGATAAAGGGAAGTGTCGAAAAATTAGATATAACGGTTGGTTCTATCTTAGAATACTCAAGAAACGGCAACATAAGTATCGAAGAACGTGAGGTTTCAATTGAAAGTATTTGGATGCAATGTTTGGATACCCATCGAAATATGCCAAATGCAGCGGATATTAATTTTAATTACGAAGAAAAGAATAATGCATTCATTAGAACAGATCCATTTCGGCTAAGCATTATTTTCAACAACCTGATTTCGAATGCCATCAAGTATTGCGACCCTGGCAAAAAGAGCTTTGTAAAATTATCTACGAAGCGTCTAGATAATTCATTGCTACTTACGCTGGAGGACAATGGGATTGGCATACCGGACGACCTCCAACCCAATGTCTTCGACATGTTTTACAGGGCAAGTATACTTTCACATGGTGCCGGTCTTGGCCTTTACATTGTGAAGAAGGCGGTGGATAAACTGGGTGGCAGAATAAACCTGACCAGCAAACAGGGAGTAGGTACTACATTCACCATAGACATCCCAATCAGTGCTTAGCATTGATCACCAAATAGTAGGTGCATAATAGTGCCGATCCGAAGCCCACTGCTGATTAAACCCTCTCCAACGATTACCGTCTAACAATTACTTAACACTTGTTAGGTAAAAAATTTACACGAAAGGTTGATTTATTAGAATTATTACCGTTTAACTTTGTTCGTCAGAAGGTTGCACTAATAAGCAAAAAGGAAATTTGAAAAACACATCAACATACATTGAGTCCGCAGGCCGCTCAGGTCTTGGCATCTTTGCTGAAGGGAAGCTCATTGATATCCTTTTCACCTCTACTTCTATGGCCATAAGGCGCATACGAAGGCAAATCCGTATTTGATATAGTCAGTCCTGTATGGCTATGCGAAATGCGGTAACGGCATTTCGCCTTTAGTGCTTTGGCACATTTTCTATTTTACCATCATTTTATTTTTAAGAAATTGAGCGATCAAAATATTATCGTTCGTTTGGCCACTCCAGACGACATCCATTATTCCGAAACCATCACAGAGGAGATGGCCCTATCCGCTCTGGTACGCGGTACGGGCATATCAAAACGAACACCGGAATATATAAAGAGAAAAATTGAAGAAGGCAAAGCCGTTATCGCTCTTACTACTGATAACATTTGGGTAGGCTTTTGCTACATCGAGGTCTGGGATCATGAAAAATTCGTAGCCAACTCCGGGCTAGTTGTTTCTCCTGCCTTCAGAAACACAGGAGTAGCCAAAGAAATCAAAAGTAAAGTCTTTGATCTCTCCCGCAAAAATTATCCCAACTCCAAAATCTTCGGACTCACCACCAGCCTTGCCGTGATGAAAATCAACTCAGGCCTTGGCTACAAACCCGTCACCTATTCTGAACTTACTACTGATGAGGGGTTCTGGAAAGGCTGCCAGAGCTGTGTCAACTTCGACATTCTCACCATAAAGCAGCGCAAAAATTGCATCTGCACAGCCATGCTTTTAGATCCTGCCAAAGAAGCAACAAAAGTTGAAATGCCTGCAATAGCCACTGTTGTTACTTCCAAGGGCCGTGTCCATAAAAAACGTAAGAGAGAATTCAAGGGCAACTTCAAACTATTTGAACGTTGGGTGAAGCTCAAGAAATTTGTGATGCTAAGAGATAGAAAGAAAAATGATGGCAATAAGTCCGGTAATGTATTATTTAAAATTTTCTTCTGGTGATGAATAAAAAAGTAGTATTAGCATTTAGCGGTGGACTGGATACCTCCTATTGTGCCAAACTTCTAAGTGAGGATCTTGGATATGAAGTGCACACCCTTATCGTAAACACTGGTGGGTTCAGCAATGAGGAACTTAGTGAGATAGAAAAGCGAGCTCTCAATCTTGGAATGGCTTCTCATAAGGCAGTAGATGAAACTAAAAATTACTACGAAAAGGTAATCCGTTATCTGATTTATGGCAATGTCCTTAAAAACAGCACCTACCCACTCAGCGTAAGCGCAGAGCGCATGTCGCAAGCATTGGCTATTGCTACCTACGCCAATGAAATCAAGGCCAATGCTATTGCCCATGGCAGTACCGGTGCCGGCAATGATCAGGTACGTTTCGATATGATCTTCCATATTCTGGCTCCTGACAAGGAGATCATCACTCCTATCCGCGACAAGAAATTGAGCCGTGAGGAAGAAATTGATTATCTAAAAACAAAAGGAGTTGCATTTAATTTTGAAAAAGCCAAATATTCTATCAACAAGGGGTTATGGGGAACATCCGTAGGCGGAAAAGAAACACTTAACTCCATGGGCATGCTCCCGGAAGAGGCATGGCCAACACCTGTCAGCAAAACAGACGGTGAGGAAGTAAAGCTCCATTTTAACAAAGGTGAGCTTGTGAAAATTAACAACAAGGAGTTTACCCATCCTGTAGATGCCATTCACTACCTGCAAGACATCGCAGGACCCTTCGGTATTGGGCGTGATGTGCACGTAGGCGACACAATCATTGGGATAAAGGGCCGTGTTGGTTTTGAAGCTGCTGCCCCTGTTCTTATCATCAAAGCACACCATGCGTTGGAGAAACACGTGCTTACTAAATGGCAGCTCAGTTGGAAGGAACAGCTCAGTCAGTTCTATGGCAACTGGCTACATGAAGGACAATACCTTGATCCCATCATGAGGGACATTGAATCTTTCTTAACCAATTCACAGCAAAACGTAACAGGTGAAGTATCTATAACGCTACTCCCTCACCGTTTTCAAATCAATGGCATCAATTCTCCTTTTGATCTGATGTCAGCAAAGTTTGGAAAGTATGGCGAAATGAACCTGGGCTGGACAGGAGAAGATGTGCGAGGGTTCTCAAAGGTATTTGGCAATCAGACCATGATTTATCATCAGGTAATGGAGGAAGCAAAAAATGGGAAGTAAAATAAAAGCAGGAATAGTGGGTGGAGCCGGTTATACCGGAGGTGAAACTTTACGGATATTGGTGAATCACCCCAACGTTGAAATAGCATTTGTTCAAAGTCGCAGTCAGGCTGGAAAAAAAGTAGCCGACCTTCATCGTGATTTAATTGGGGAATGCGATTTGATCTTCAGCGACACACATCAACATGAAGCCGATGTGATTTTCCTTTGCCTTGGCCACGGAGAAAGCAAAGTTTTCTTAAAGGATGCCAACATACCCATCGAAACCAAAATCATAGACTTAAGTCAGGATTTTAGATTAGGTGAAAAATCCGGAGAGCGCGATTTCATCTATGGTCTCCCGGAATTACAAAAAGAAAAAATCAAGCAAGCCAAAAACATCGCCAACCCCGGCTGCTTTGCTACTACAATAGAATTAGGATTATTACCACTGGCAGATAAGGGACTGCTTGGCGAAGTGCATACAACAGGGATTACTGGCTCAACCGGAGCGGGCCAGAAATTGCAGGAGACTTCACATTTCAGCTGGCGCACCAACAATGTTTCCGCCTATAAAACGCTTAGTCATCAGCACCTCAAGGAAATCAATCAAACGTTGAAAATTCTTCAACCTCAATTTGATGGTGCCATTCATTTCGTTCCATGGCGTGGGGCTTTTAGCCGAGGGATTTATGTCAGTTCCGTTGTGAAGTCTTCACTTTCTCTGGAAGAGGCGTACCAATTATATACAACCTATTACAAAACGACTGCTTTTACCCATGTTTCAGAAACAATGATTGATTTGAAACAAGTTGTGAACACCAACAAGTGTCTCGTCCATCTTGAAAAGGTAGATGAGAATCTTATCATTCACACTGCTACAGATAATTTACTAAAAGGTGCTAGCGGTCAGGCTGTTCAAAATATGAATTTAATGTTCGGGATGGATGAAACTGCCGGGCTAAAATTAAAAGCAACTGTTCATTAGTATGAAACATTTCTTATCCATAGAAAACGTTACCGATTATAAAGCCCTTGTTCAATCCGCATTAGATTACAAGTCCAATCCGTTTAAAGACAAAGGACTTGGACAGGGTAAAACAATGGGCATGATATTCTTAAATCCCAGCATGCGCACCCGAATCAGTACACAAAGGGCAGCCCGCAACTTGGGGATGGAGGTAATCGTATTTAATTTGGATAAAGAAGGTTGGCAGCTCGAATTTGAAGATGGTGCAGTGATGACAGGTTCAAAAGCGGAACACGTGAAAGAAGCCGCGGCAGTAATGGGGCAATACTTCGACATCATCGGCATAAGAACTTTTCCGGGACTCATCAACAAGGAGGAAGATTATAGCGAACACTATATTAATCAATTTGTAAAATATACTGGCGTACCTGTGGTGAGCCTCGAAAGTGCCACATTGCACCCTCTACAAAGCCTTGCCGATGCAGTGACCATTAAAGAACTTCGTGCCACTCAAAAACCTAAAGTAGTTTTAACCTGGGCACCACATATAAAAGCATTGCCTCAGGCTGTGCCCAACTCTTTCGCACAATGGATGAGCAATTGGGATGAAATAGATTTTGTAATCACACACCCCGAAGGATATGAGCTAGATAAAAAATTCACTGGAGAAAGTGCCATCGAATACGATCAAAGCAAAGCCTTACAAGAGGCAGACTTTGTGTATGTGAAAAACTGGTCGTCTTACGAAAAATATGGACAAGTTTTAGGCAGTACACCATCGTGGATGATGACCAACGAGAAGTTAAATGCCACACACAATGCTAAAGTTATGCATTGTTTGCCAGTGCGGAGAAACCTTGTTATTGCTGATGAGGTGTTGGATGGCCCTCAGTCAATTGTAATTCAACAAGCAAGTAACAGAGTATGGGCTGCTCAAGCCGTCTTATCTGAAATCATTAAAAACAACTAATCATGCAAAAGCTGTACATCATTAAAATCGGTGGAAATGTATTGGACGATGAAACTGCATTGAGCACCTTTCTTAAAGATTTTGCCAGCATTCAATACCCAAAAATATTAATCCATGGTGGAGGCAAGATTGCTACCAAGATTGGCAATCAGCTAGGCATTGAATCTAACTATATCAACGGCAGACGTATTACAGATGAATCCACAAGGGATCTTGTCACAATGGTATACGGAGGATTGATTAACAAACAAATTGTAACCCAACTGCAGGCTCATCAATGCAATGCGATTGGATTGACTGGAGCCGATGGAAATGTAATCAAAGCAACCAAACGTCCAGTGAGAGAAATTGATTTTGGCTTTGTAGGCGACATTGTACCGAAAGATGTTAATACTTCATTCTTGTATTTTTTGTTGAAACAAAATATTACACCTGTGTTTGCGCCTCTCACCTATAGCAGTGAAGACGGTATTCTAAATACCAATGCAGATACAATTGCTTCTGTGTTGGCTGTAGCCTTAAGTAAACATTTTCAGATCAGAGTCATTTACTGCTTTGAGAAAAAAGGTGTGCTTACAAACATTGAAGATGAAGAATCCGTAATCAAAAACATTGATAGCAAAGGGTATGCAGAACTACTGGAAAAAAAGGTGCTATTTGATGGCATCCTTCCTAAACTTGAAAATGCATTTGATGCCCTGCAAAGCGGAGTAAGCGAAATTCTAATTGGTAGTGCATCAGACCTTAGCAAAAATATGGGTGAAGAAACAGAAGGCACATTGATTCGTAAGTAATGATGGAGTCTCCAGAAAGTTTCTCTGTAGAATTACTTAAACAGCTTATTGCTATTCCCTCGTTCAGCAAAACAGAGGACAATACAAGAGAAGCTATCAAGGACTTTTTCTCTGCGAGAGGTATTCAGCCAGAAATTTTAGGCAATAATGTTTGGGTTATTAGCCGGCACTATGATGTGCAAAAGCCAACACTACTCCTCAACTCACATCATGACACGGTAAAACCAAATACTGGTTATACGAGAAACCCATTTACGCCTACTATTGAGGATGGTAAACTTTTTGGGTTAGGAAGTAATGATGCTGGTGGAGCGCTGGTTGCGCTCATTGCTACCTTCCTTCATTTCGAATCACACAATAGCTTACCGTTCAACATAGTAATGGCAGCTACGGCAGAAGAGGAAATATCCGGATCAGGAGGAATAGAAAGTATTTGGAATGATTTACCAAGGATAGATTTTGCAATTGTAGGCGAGCCTACGGGAATGAATATCGCCATAGCAGAAAAAGGACTTTTGGTTTTGGATTGTATAAGCAACGGTAAGGCCGGACATGCCGCACGAGAAGAAGGTGATAATGCCATCTATAACGCAATGAAAGACGTTGAATGGTTTAGGAGTTTCAAATTCCCAAAAACTTCAGCCACATTGGGTGATGTTAAAATGTCTGTAACTGTTATTCAAGCCGGACTTGCACACAATCAGGTACCTGACGAATGTAAGTTCACCGTAGACTGTCGAGTAACAGATGCTTATACGCTTGAGGAAGTAATTGACATTATTAAAGAAAATGTGTCATGTGAGATGAAGCCACGAAGTATCAGGTTGCGGCCATCTGGAATTGCCCCAGAACACCCCCTGATAAAAGCGGGGCTGCACCTAAAAAAGGAAATGTACGGATCGCCAACCACCTCAGATCAAGCATTGATTCCCGTTCCATCCATTAAGATGGGCCCTGGCGACTCAGCCCGCTCACATGCAGCAGATGAATTCATTTATTTAGAAGAGATAAAAAAAGGAACTTTAGACTACATTCAATTGATTGAGTCGTTAGCTCAACAATTGGCAACCAAGCAATAAGTATATGAAGCTTTGGCAAAAAGATAAGGACGCCCTGAAAGAGGTAAGTCAATTTACCATTGGAATGGACAACGAGCTGGATTTATTCCTAGCCCCTTTTGATGTGATGGGATCACTAGCGCACATTGAAATGCTTGAATCCATTGGCTTGCTTGAAAAGAATGAATTGGAGCAGCTGACCACTGCTTTGAAAGGAATTTATCAAGAAATCCAGAACGGGAAATTTAAGATTGAAGAAGGAGTAGAAGATATCCACTCTCAGATTGAACTGATGCTTACCGCCAAACTTGGTGAAATAGGAAAAAAAATTCACAGCGGACGCTCACGCAATGATCAGGTATTAGTAGACATTAAATTATTTCTCAGAAATGAGATTGAAGGGTTAGTGCATGAGATAAAAGAATTGTTCGACTTGCTCATTTCGCTTAGTGAAAAATATAAAGAAACACTTTTGCCTGGCTATACACATTTACAATTGGCCATGCCTTCGTCTTTTGGGCTCTGGTTTGGCGCTTATGCGGAAAGCCTTGTAGATGATGTAATAACGCTGCAAAGTGCTTACAAGATCACCAACAAAAATCCACTAGGGTCGGCTGCCGGTTACGGATCATCATTTCCTCTTCACCGCAAAATGACTACAGAGCTATTAGGCTTTAGTGATCTAAACTATAATGTGGTATACGCACAAATGGGTAGAGGTAAAACCGAAAAAGTGGTGGCAGCTGCAATGAGTAATGTGGCCAGTACAATAGGCAAGCTATCCATGGATGCCTGCTTATACCTTAATCAAAACTTTGGGTTCATCAGTTTCCCGGAAGAATTGACTACAGGATCAAGTATAATGCCTCACAAGAAAAACCCTGATGTATTTGAATTAATAAGAAGTCGATGCAATACACTTCAGGCTTTACCACAAGAAATAACATTAATCACCACCAATCTACCGTCAGGATATCATAGAGATTTACAATTGCTAAAAGAACAATTGTTCCCAGCTTTCAATCAGTTAAAAGATTGCTTACGAATGACCCATCTCATGTTATCCAACATTGAAGTGAAACAAGATTTACTAAAGGATGAAAAATACAAATACCTGTTTAGTGTGGAAGAAGTAAACAAGTTGGTATTGCAAGGCATTCCGTTTAGAGATGCTTATAAAATAATTGGACAATCAATAGAAAAAGGAGAATTCAATTATTCAGATCATCTTCATCACAGCCATGAAGGCAGCATGGGAAATTTATGCAATAATGAAATTGAACGGATGATGAAAACTGAAATTCAATCGTTTCAATTTGGCGCAGTGAACGAAAAATTAAAACAATTGATTCAGTAATTGTAATTATTACGCATCCTTGTGCACGTGCACATCCATTTGCGGGTAGGGAATATTCAGCCCCTCTTTATCAAAGGTCTTGTATACTTCTTCATTCATTCTGAAAAACACACCCCAATAGTCGGAGGCCTTTACCCACGCTCGCACCGTAAAGTTAACTGAGCTATCCGCAAGTGCCGCCACTGCAATAAATACCTCGGGATCTTTCAAGATCCTTTCGTCTTCATCACACAAACGTTTTATTACAGCCCTTGCCTTGTCCAAATCATCGCCATAACCAACTCCTATTGTCCAGTCCACTCTCCTTCTTTCTTCTGTGGAATAATTGGTAATAGAAGATGTTGACAATCCCCCATTGGGTATTATGATCGTTTTATTATCAGCGGTTTTAAGAACAGTATTAAAGATTTGAATTGCATTAACAGTACCGGAATACCCTGATGCCTCGACAAAATCACCTACTTTGTAAGGTTTGAATACCAATAACATGACACCTCCAGCAAAATTTTGTAAAGTGCCAGACAGCGCCAACCCAACAGCCAAACCTGCCGCACCCAAGATGGCCACAAAGGAAGTCATCTCTATACCTAACATGCTGAGCACACTTATTACCAGCATCACTTTCAGTAAGATGCTAGCCATACTCAATAAAAAAGGCTTTAATGATGCATCAAGGTTCCCTTTATTCATCACGTTTTTCAACCCACGTATGAGTGCCTTGATAATCCATGAACCAACTATCCAAACGGCAATAGCCGCTAACAACTTCGGTCCGTAGGTAAGCGTTAGATCAGATAAGTATTGAATAATATCGTCAGTATTCATGATGGTTTTTGGATTGGTTATATGATTATTGAAGTAACGTGCATCGAATTGCTCAGCAGTAGATTTATAAACATACAAATTCAATTATTCTTCACCCAACTGTAAACGTGATAGAATTTGTAGTTTTGTTACAACTAAGAAGTAATACTGAATGATGACCCCGACTACCATTTTATATACCATACTGGCTATTTCTGCCATTAGCTACTTTTTTGATCAGATTCTGGATTATCTCAATCTAAAGGCGCAACGAAAAGACATCCCTGATGAAATTGCCTCGTTTTATGATAAGGAAAAATATATCAAATCACTTGATTACCACCGGGAGCAAACACGCTTTTCTTTTTTAACTTCTGCATTCAGTTTTGCTATTTCATTCAGTATGCTCCTTTTTGGTGGTTTTGGATGGGTCGATGCCCTACTTCGTCCCTATTTTGACAATGAAATATTTCTTGCCCTTGGTTTTTTTGGAGTCATCATCATCGGATCGGATATCCTTACACTTCCTTTTCAATGGCACTCTACTTTTGGCATTGAAGAAAAATATGGATTCAACAAAACCACTGTAAAAACTTTTATAACCGACAAGCTAAAAGGGTACCTACTCGGAGGAGTCATTGGTGGTTCATTATTGGCTTTACTGATTTTTTCGATCAATAGCATCGGATCTAACTTTTGGATTTGGTTTGGTATACTGGCAGCAGTATTCATTCTGTTTATGAATATGTTTTACACGACACTATTGCTTCCCATTTTTAATAAGTTGACTCCACTGGGAGACGGTGAATTAAAAAATGCAATTGAGGATTTTGCGAAAAAAGTAAACTTTCCATTGGACAATATCTTCATCATGGATGGATCCAAACGATCGAAAAAGGCCAATGCCTTTTTCTCAGGTATAGGCAAGAAAAAGAAAATTGTGTTGTTCGATACCTTGATAGAAAATCATACCACAGATGAATTGGTTGCCGTGTTGGCTCATGAGGTGGGTCACTTCAAAAAGAAACACATTGTGTGGAGTTATGTACTTTCAATAATTCAAATCCTCTTTACACTATTCGTCCTTTCGTTAATGGTCTTTAATCAAGACTTGTCAATTGCTTTAGGTGGCCAGGTTCAGGCCATTCACCTCAATCTTATTGCCTTTATGATTCTGTTTTCTCCTATTTCAAGTATTACGGGTTTGTTCACAAGCATGTACAGTAGAAAAAATGAATTTGAGGCAGATAACTATGCTAAAGAAACATTTAGTGGTACTGCACTTGCCAACGCCCTGAAAAAATTGTCGGTGGATTCATTAAGCAACCTCTATCCACACCCTGCCTACGTGTTTTTTCATTATTCCCATCCTCCCCTACTTAAAAGACTCGAAGCTATAAATCAACAATGACCTAGCTTATTATTATTTTGACTTTCCGTAAGGCTCCATTTTCATAATTGGTTTTAGTCGCTAAATTGTAACTATCGGTTGCAATGAAGCTCAAACTACTCCTTTGTTTACAACTTATTATTCAAGGTGGCTTTTGCCAACCCAAAATGGGGTATTGGCTAACATCAAATGTTGTGCGGGTTCCCTTTGAAATTATCAACAACAGTCTTTTTGTTGAAGTGACCCTCAATGAGTACGAAGGCCTTTCATTTATCATTGATACCGGATCAAATTATTCAGTAGTCTTTACAGACTCCACCTTACACCTTCATACGCAGAATAAATCTATCGACATAATGGGTTTTGGCAATGCTGATTCTTTATCCGCTTACATTTCTATTGACAACTCAGTGGCCTTAAAAGGGCTGGTTACACAAGGCAAGCAATTACTTGTAATTGAAAAAAATAAAATTGGATTACAGCAATTTTATGACAGACCCATTCATGGGGTCATCGGTTTGGATATCCTTCGGCAGTTCGACACAGAAATCAATTTCTCATCCAATAAGTTAATATTTCGTAATAATGGCGCTAAAATAAAGAGTGGCTCAAGATGGAAGAAGGTCCCATTCCATCTCACTGAAAATGCCATCATAATCCCTTCTTCGTTATCAACAATTAAAAGCAAGGAATCCATTTACTTGCTCTTAGATACCGGATCAGAACTTCCGTTGTTACTACAGGAAAGATTTTGCCCAGACCAATCTGTTCCAACCATTATTGGTATGGGGATTCTTGGCTATGCCTCTGGCAGGATAGGTCGCATTTCAAAAATTAATATTGGTGAATTTGAAATAGATAACATTCCGGCTGCTTTCCCAGATAGTGCTTCTTCTCGATGGAACATAGCACTACCCCAACAAGGTAACCTTGGAATTCAATTCCTGAAAAAACACCGTACAATTATAAATTACACACAGGGCTATATGCAGTTAAAACCCATTAGAAGACTGGTACACAAACCATTTCAATACAATCATAGTGGTATTGCAATTAGTGTGGATGATCAAACAGAGTGTAGCTTTTATATCTCTGAGGTGGCACCGAGTTCTCCTGCGGAACAGGCCGGCCTCCTAAGGGGAGACAAAATAATTCTTATTAATCAAACCATGTGCAGCAAGCTTACCCTTCAAAAAATTAGCGAGTATTTTTTTGATGATGAAATATCAGAGCTTGACATTACCGTAATGAGAGATTATACTTTAAAGCATATCAAAGTATACATTAAAGATAATCTCCCGTTGAGTGACAAGTAATAAATCAATTAAATTCAACCTTTCCAGTATCCACATGATACATACCTCCTACAATTGCAATTTCACCTGACTCTGCCATGTCATGTAGAATAGTGCTTCTGTCTGCAATTTGTTGCATTGTCATTTTTACATTGAGAGCGGCTACCTTTTCTACAAAGTCGCTGTTGCTTGCGTTTCTATTTGAAACTGTACTTTTTTCTGCTTCTACTGCTGGTAACAATTTACTAAGTAATGCGGTAAGGTTTCCGAGTTGCACATTATCACACGCTCCCTTTACTGCTCCACATTTTGTATGGCCAAGTACAAGTACTACTTTCGCGCCAGCCACCTTACAGGCGAACTCCATGCTACCTAATATATCCTCATTAAGAATATTGCCAGCAATGCGGACACTAAAAATATCTCCCAAACCCTGATCAAATATTAATTCAGCTGAAGTGCGTGAATCAATACAACTAAGAATAACGGCAAATGGATGCTGCCCCTCAGCTGTTTCGTTTACCTGCTGTAATAAATTCCTATTTGATTTCAGGTTGTTGACAAATCGTTCATTCCCTGCCTTAAGTATTTCAAGGCCATTATTAGGTGTAATCTCTGCTTGTAACTCTTTTGTTAATGTTCTCACGGTATTATTGGTTAAATGTTGATAATCCTTTTAGTTCGACTTCAATGTTTTTTGTCTTCGCATTCACTTGAAAGTTTTGAATAATTTCAATTACATCAGTATGTATCGACTTTGACTTTGATCCATCAATGACTACAGTAGATTCATTCGGAATATGGTTCAACATTTGAAGAATACTTCCCTTATTTAAGAAGGAAACGGTTTCGGAAAGAGTAATAAAGTAATCATTCCCTTTATGAGTTGTATTTTTCAACATGTAGTACGGATTCTTAAAATTGGTGCGCAGAATGAAGTAAATAGAGACCATAAGTCCTATTGTAATTCCTTTGAGTAAATCAGTAAACAGGATACCTACAATGGTGGCAACAAAGGGTACAAAATGCTCCCAGCCAAGTTTGTACAACTGCTTGAACAAAGAAGGTTTGGCAAGTTTGTAACCCACCACAAATAAGATAGAGGCCAGTGTAGCAAGAGGTATCATATTTAGCACCATGGGAATGGAAATAGCGCTAAGCAAAAGAAACACACCATGAAGTATAGCTGAAAGTTTGGACTTGCCACCAAAGGTGACATTAGCTGAACTTCTCACAATTACTTGCGTGATAGGGAGCCCGCCTATAAAACCAGAAACAATATTGCCTATACCTTGTGCTTTCAATTCCCGATTAGTTGGTGTTACCCTTTTATCAGGATCAAGTTTATCAGTTGCCTCCACACAGAGTAACGTTTCAAGACTGGCTACTATGGCAAGTACAAAGGCAATGACATAAATGTCAGGGTTAGTAAATTGGGTAAAATCAGGAAGGGTAAATTGTTGAAAAAATTCTCCAACAGTTGTAGGTACCGGAATCTGAACAATTTGCTTTCGGCCTAAAATAAAGTTTAACCAGCCATTTCGAAAAGCAACATTCAATAAAATACCAGCAACCACAGCCACCAATGGCCCCTGTATCATTAGAAAAAGCTTATGCTTCTTCATTAAGACATTCTCCCAAAGTAAAAGAATAGATAATGATACAACGGTGATCAATAGCGCTCCAGGTGTTATGTAGCCAAGCATATTAATCAGCTCAGAAAATGTATTTTGCCCATCAGGTTGCGCAAACGACAAGCTGCCCTCAAAATCTTTATCATAGCCGAACGCATGCGGTATCTGCTTAAGAATAATAAGGAGTCCAATACCTGTTAGCATCCCCTTTATTACAGATGAAGGAAAGTAATATGCTATGATGCCAAGCTTTAGATATCCCGCCAGTAGCTGGATTACTCCTGCCAAAATAACGGCTAACAAAAAAGCTTCCCATGATCCGCTTAATGTGGCCACTGAAGTCACCACGATTACAGCTAATCCTGCAGCTGGCCCGCTTACTCCCAGGGGAGATCCGCTAAATGAACCGACTACAATACCACCGACTATACCGGCAATGATGCCTGCAAATAACGGTGCCCCAGAAGCCAGGGCAATACCTAGACATAGCGGTACTGCCACAAAAAACACTACCAAGCTAGCTGGTAAATCTTCCCAAAAGTGCTTAAAAAGACCTTTCATTGATAGTTATGTTTATTTAACAGTACAAAAATAGTATTAATACTTAAAATGATAGCATTACTATCAAATAAAATATCATTACTTTTGTGAAGGACTTTAAAACACCCGAAATGGAGCATTCTGTAAAAATAATAATGAACCAGAAGCTATTTCTTCGCAATCCTGAGGACTCTGATCTGGGGAGGAGAATTATTAAATACGGTATCATCCTTATCCATGATATCGGTTTTGAAGCGTTTACATTCAAAAAGTTGTCTAAGGAGATTAACACCACGGAAGCCGGGGTCTATCGTTATTTCGAAAATAAACACCGGCTACTTCTGTATATCGTGGATTGGTATTGGAGTTGGCAGGAATACAGACTTGTATTTCATACCAATAACATGACCAACGCTGAAGGCAAAATCAAAATGGCCATAAAACTACTTTCCGACCCCGTGGAAGATGACATCTCGACTGACTATATCAGTGAAAAACTACTATATGAAATTGTAATGGCTGAAGGGGCTAAATCATTTCTAACCAAACACGTAGCTGAAGATAATAAAGACAAGCTGTTTAAACCTTATAAGGATCTAAGCCAAAGGATTGCTGCTTCTATAAAAGAGCACAACCCCAAATATGCATACCCTCACTCACTTGCCAGCACGATCATCGAAACTGCTCACTTCCAAAAATTTTATTCGAACAACCTACCCTCGCTTACAGACTTTGGAAATGGTAAGGAAAAGAAAACGATTGTTTCCTTTTTGGAGAAACTAGTATTCTCGAGTATTTAAAAAAAGAGGCCATCCCAAAAGTGCTCCGCCTTGTTGAGCGGCAGCGAAGCATCCCTTATTTAAGGTCTAAATAAGGAAAGATTCTTCTCCGCCAGTTGGCGGATCAGAAAAGCGCTGCTCTTATAACTTTTGAGATGGCCGCTGCTTTTTTTAGTGAGCTATCTTATTGTTTCTTCCTTATCAAAATGTCACCATTGTAGTTCTTCATGGTAAACTCCGGGCCCCCGCCATTAACGTCACCCCGTACCCAATCATCGATGGTTACACGGTAAGTTCCGGATTTTGTTTCCTTTTTCTGAATAGGTCCTGTCTTTGTCAAATTCACATCAAATCCTGTAAATATTTCTCCCCGCTCGGTCTTCATTTTTAAAGTGCCTTTGAGCGTAGATGGAAATGTAAGGTCAATATCACCATTGTAGGTACTGTACGAC
>JBATLM010000125.1:0-1932 GCA_049289315.1 Cyclobacteriaceae bacterium | reverse complement strand
CTGCACTTGGCCTTACATTTTCCTTTAACCCTTCCAGGCTTTGCCTTACTCTCCTCGTTTCTTTTTTCTCGGCCTTATTTTCTTTTATGTGGCGGATAGTTTTTTCTATCTCCCTATTCGTTTGTTGGATGAGCTGGGCTGCCTCCTCTTTTGCCTTATTAATAATCTCTTTTTTTCTACCCTCTAACTCCTGATTCAATTGATCGTATTTATTCAGCAGTTCTTTGTACTTAATTTCTTTGTCTCTTACCTCAAGCTCCCTCTTTGCCAACTCTTGCTTTTCATCACTTACCTTCTTTATAAGTGTTTCTAAGCCCGTCAGATCCTTACCAATAATATCCTCGGCCTCTTTGATGATACGACCCAGTCCTGTTTTTCTCGCTATTTCCAACGCAAAAGAACTTCCCGGTTTTCCGATATCAAGGATAAATTGAGGCTCTAAATTTTTGCTATCAAATTGCATGGCGGCATTTCTTATACCGTCATTATGCTCTGCATACAACTTCAGATTGTAATAATGTGTGGTGGCTACGCCCCATACTCCCTTTTCCACTAGGTTTTTTAAAATGGCCTCAGCAATACCTCCTCCAAAATTAGGGTCTGTTCCAGCTCCCAACTCGTCCATCAATACCAGCGTGTCCTCATTAGCCCTATCAACAAAATGGCGCATATTTCGAAGATGAGAGCTGTAAGTACTCAAGTCGTTTTCGATGGATTGCTGATCTCCGATATCCAGGAAAATATGATGGAAGACTCCTACTTCAGACTTTTCATCCAAAGGCACAAGCAATCCACATTGAACCATGTATTGCAACAGTCCCACCGTTTTAAGACATACAGACTTACCTCCAGCATTGGGCCCTGAAACCAATAAAAATTTTTCATTCGCTTTAAGATCAATATTGAGCGGCACCACTGGACTTTTCCCCTTATGACTTAAAAAAAGAAGCGGATGGCGTGCATTAATCCAGGCCAGTTTCGGCTTGGCTACCAATTGAGGCGCGTTGGCTTCGATATCAAATGAAAATCGGATCTTGGCCTGAATAAAGTCAAGCTTACCAAGAAAAACAAAACCTAGCTTAATGGATGGTAGGTGATCACGAAGCAAGGTGGTGAGTCTACGTAAAATTTTAATCGCTTCCCTTCTCTCTTCCAGTTCTAGATTTCTGATCTCATTATTGGCTTCGATCACTTCTGTTGGCTCCATATAGACAGTCTGCCCAGTAGCAGACTCATCCATAATCACACCTTTTATCTTTCTCTTGTATTCCGACAAAACAGGAATGACTACTCGACCATCCCGGATTACTGGAGAACTACCTTCGGGCACCATTCCGTTGCCAACGGCCTCTCGAAACATTTGGTCCACAAGCTTTCGGGCCTTGCCTGCTTCATCTCTTAATTTTTTACGAATTCGATTCAGATCGGGGCTGGCATTGTCCTTTAGCTTGCTCATGTCATCAATTGTTGCATTGATGGAATCTTTTATTGTGCCTGCCAATGTAACCGGCAAAGACAGCTGAAATAGATTGGGGTAAGCCTCCTGCTCATTTTCTAAGAAACGGACGCAATCATCAATAACCTGAATGGAAAGTGCAATTTCTCTTAAAGACTCGGCTTCGATAAAACTATCTTCTATTGCAATTACAGGGTATAGCTCTGAGGGGTCATAATATTGGGAAAGAGGAAATGGAATACCTCGCTCCTTGATACTTTTGAACTCACTCCCCTGATCGAGAAGCTCCTTTACTTTGTTGTATTCTGTACGAAATCTAATTTTCCCTACTTCATTGCGCCCAAGCGTACTGATACAGAAGCTGTCTATCCGCTGGCGGATTTGATCAAATCCAAGTTTAGTTTCAAAGTCTGAAGGGTAAACCATAAGCCAAATTATAACTTAGGGTTTGTCACTGGCGCGCTGCTCTCTAAGAT
>JBATLM010000124.1:0-4638 GCA_049289315.1 Cyclobacteriaceae bacterium | reverse complement strand
GGAGTACTCAGAACCACTTTAATGGAAACTGGGCAATGGGTGGATGGGGATCTCTATAACGGGCGAATTGTGAGGGTAGCGAACAGTTTTGTTTTTAAAGAACCTGTTTTTAATTACTCTGGTGACTTTCCTTTTCTATGGGATGAGATTAAAGTTCCTATTCAATATGGAAGTGACTACGTGTTGGCAAAATCGCTTTTGGAAAGAATAGCCAATGACCATGTGGCTAAAAATGCCAAGGAGGGAAAGAGGCTGTGGAATGAAATGGTAAAAAAATACTTAATTGAAGATGCCAGACTTGAGCCTATGGTGAGCCTGGTAGCTAATGATAACTGGGTGGAATTTACCATTCGGTATGTAGTAGACTACAAGAGAAGACGAATGACTAAGAATGATTTGTTCCTTGCGATTTTGAAAGAAGTGGCGGCAACCGATGGCAAAGTACGTTTTGGTTCTGCTACATTCGAAATGGTAGGTATTCCTGATCTTAATGTGACTGTAAAAGGTAAGTAATGGAAAATTTTCTTGATTTACTAAATTATAAAATAATTGAAACTGGCAATTTCACTTTTACGATAGGGTCAATACTCATCGTATTCGTCATATATATAGGAGTTAAGCTATTCCTATATGGACTGAAGAAGGTAATGAATCGCGTCTTCGAGAAAAAAGGAATTGACAGGGGGAGAAGGTTCGCGTTGTTCAAACTGATACAATACTTTGTTTGGACCTTCGCAATCATCTTCATGGTTCAGGCTGCAGGATTTCAAATTACCATCCTACTGGCAGGTTCAGCAGCCTTGCTTGTTGGTTTGGGATTAGGTCTGCAACAACTTTTTCAGGATTTAGTATCAGGTATTTTTATTCTAATTGAAGGCACCATTCAGCGGGATGACGTAATCGAAATTGATGGATTGGTAGGAAAAATACTTCATATAAATCTACGAACCTCGACCGTTTTAACTAGGGATGGCATTATGCTGATTGTGCCAAATCACAAATTTATTATTGATAATATTATTAACTGGAGTCACAATGCTACCCCAACAAGGTTTAAGGTGAGTGTGGGGGTAGCCTATGGGAGTGATGTAGATAAAGTGAAGGATATCCTGATGGAATGTACCATTCAGCATGAAACGGTTTTAAAAACTAAAGAGGACAACAAGTATCCCTTTGTTCGTTTTGTTGATTTTGGTGATAGCGCTTTATTGTTTGAAGTATATTTTTGGAGTATAGATATCTTTCCTATTGAAAATACCAAAAGTGAAATTCGTTATCTTATAGATAAAAGATTTAGAGAGGAGGGTGTCACTATTCCTTTTCCTCAACGCGACCTTCATCTTAAGTCGGGGGCTTTTACAAAGGAATAGATTCCATTAATTCTTGGTTTTAAATAGTATAAATGAGTAACTATCTTTAGTGTTTTATAAACCATAGAGATGAAGGAAACACGCGACCAGGGCATGAAAGTAGAATTGGTTGATCGTTTAATTATCAAGCCATCAAATCGTTTTATTAATAACAGTTCTGCAAGTGGTATTATATTATTTTCATCTGCGTTTATTGCTATAATAATCGCCAACTCCCCATGGGCTGACTCCTATCATGCTATTTGGAAGTACCAGTTCAGTATTGGCTTTGATCAATTTTTAATCAGCAAAGACCTTCACCATTGGATTAACGATGGGTTGATGGCGGTATTCTTCTTTGTGGTTGGCTTGGAATTGAAACGTGAAATCATCGGAGGAGAACTAAGTAATGTAAAGTCAGCGATTTTACCTATTGGAGCTGCGATTGGAGGAATGGTTTTTCCAGCACTTGTATACCTGGCTTTTAATCGTGAAGGAGCGGGCTCAGATGGATGGGGAATACCCATGGCAACAGATATTGCATTTTCATTGGGTGTATTGTATTTACTTGGTGACCGAGTACCCATCTCTCTTAAAGTATTTCTAACTGCGTTGGCTATTGCCGATGACCTGGGTGCCGTTTTGGTAATTGCTTTTTTCTATAGTTCTGATATTGATTTTACTAATCTGGGTATTGGTGCTATTTTTTTAACTGTGTTATGGATTGCTAACGGTATTGGAGTACGCAACACTCTATTTTATGCGCTCGTTGGTATTGTAGGCTTATGGTTGGCATTTCTCTTGTCAGGAGTTCATGCCACTATTGCAGCTGTACTTGTTGCCTTTGCTATTCCTGCCAATACTAAAGTAAAAGAAAGTCACTTTGCTGATCATATGGAATTTTTGGTGGCCAGGTTTAAAAAAGCCGACCCGAACAATTTTAGTATCCTCACCAAAGAGCAGCTTAATGTTCTGCAGGATATCCGAACTTATTCTAAAAAGGCAATTACGCCCCTTCAAAGATTAGAGGACAATATGCATCCGCTGGTTGCATTTGTGATCATGCCTATTTTTGCATTCAGCAATGCCGGAGTTACACTTTCCGATGACTTTTTAACGCAGTTAATAAGCCCAGTGGCCCTAGGAGTAATGATGGGACTGCTTTTGGGTAAAGTAATTGGCGTGGTAGGAGTGAGTGAATTGATAATTAGATTTTCTTCGGTACAACTTCCAAAGGGAATGAACAAACTTCATTTGTGGGGTGTGGGTTTCCTTGCGGCAATAGGCTTCACGATGTCGTTGTTTATTGCTGGCTTGGCATTCGATGAGGAATTACTTATTCAAGAATCGAAACTTGGTATTTTAGTGGCTTCATTGGTGGCGAGTTTGTTGGGTTATTTCTTGATTAAAAATGCTTGCCAAAAGGAGTCTCAGAAAGGTTCAGAGGGAGGGGTAGGCACTGTATAATTGGGATATATGACGTTTTTTGGCTATATTTAAATCCATCGGTTCATGAACTTGGCATCCTGCTAAGTTTTATATTTAATGGCGTTTCAGTACAAAAGCTACTATAAATACCAAGATGTTTTTAATCTTACTGGATCGACTTAATTAATGACAACTTATAAATACTGCAAATGAAAGTAGAGATTGGAGCGCTTAAGATGGTGGATTATTTGGATCTAAAAGAAAGTATGCTTCAGGCGTACAAAGAGTGGGGCGCTTATTGGAGAGAGAACCATATTCAAAAGCTAATAGATATTTTTCCTGGAGGGCAAATTTGCATTAAGGTGGATGGTAAAGTGGTGGGGACTGCATTGTCAATCATTGTTGATTACGATCGGTTTGGTGACAACCATACCTATGAGCAGATCACAGGAAATTATAGTTTTTCTACACACGATCCCAAGGGTGATGTACTTTATGGAATTGAAGTTTTTATCCATCCTGAACACAGAGGAATGCGTTTGGCGAGACGCCTTTACAACGCGAGGAAGGAGTTGTGTGAAAAATTGAACTTGGAAGCCATCGTAGCAGGAGGAAGACTTCCAAATTACAGTCAGTTTGCTGATAAGTTCAGCACCAAACAGTACATAGAAAGAGTAAAATTGAAGGAAGTATATGATCCTACTTTAACCTTTCAATTATCAAATGATTTTCACGTAAGAAAAATCATGAAAGGCTATATGCCTGGAGATAAAGAGTCTCTTGACTATGCAGCGCTGATTGAATGGAATAATATTTACTACGAACCAAAACGTAAATTATTTAATAGTAAAAAATCCAATGTCAGAATGGCGCTCATACAATGGCAAATGAGATTGTTTAAGGATTTTGATGCATTGGTGGAACAAATAGAATTTTTTGTTGATGGTGCTTCAGCCTACGAGAGCGACTTTATTCTATTCCCTGAGTATTTTCATGCGCCATTGATGGCAACACTCAATGATGTGCCGGAAGCACAGGCCATTAGGAAATTAGTGGATTATACCGAAAGACTTCATGAGAAGTTCAAAGAATTTGCTGTTTCATACAATGCCAATATCATCACAGGAAGTATGCCCATTATTAGGGATGGGAAACTGTATAATGTAGGCTGGCTTTGCAGGCGCAATGGCACATCTGAAATGTATGAGAAACTTCATGTGACGCCTAGTGAGCGTTTTGAGTGGGGAATGTCAGGAGGAAACTCGTTGAAATCATTTGACACTGATTGTGGGAAAATTGGTGTACTCATTTGCTACGATGTGGAATTCCCTGAACTGTCACGCATATTGGCGGATGAAGGAATGAATATTCTTTTTGTTCCTTTCCTCACGGACACACAAAATGGTTATACCCGAGTGAAACATTGTGGCCAGGCACGAGCAATTGAGAATGAATGCTTCGTTGCCATAGCGGGGTGTGTCGGAAATTTACCCAAGGTGCATAACATGGATATACAGTATGCACAGTCTGCCGTATTTACCCCAGCCGATTTTGCGTTTCCTACCAACGCCATTAAAGCAGAAGCTACCCCCAACTCAGAAATGACATTGATTGTTGATGTAGATCTTGACTTACTAAAAGATTTACATTACAATGGTTCTGTTCGCACTTTAACAGACAGGCGATCTGATATTTATAAATTAGAGCGAGTTCTTCCGGTTTCGGCTTCTGACAATGGGAAGACTAAAGAAGAGGTGAAGGAGAAGTAATTGGGGAGCAGTTACCGAAGAATGGATTGAACTAACCAAAGAGAAAAGCGACACTTTAAAGTGCCGCTTTTCTCTTTTAATGCCTTTAGAAC
>JBATLM010000123.1:0-20582 GCA_049289315.1 Cyclobacteriaceae bacterium | reverse complement strand
CTGAATTCTCGAAGGAAACCTACATGCAATGGTATGAGAGCATCCTTCTTATGAGAAAGTTTGAAGAAAAGGCTGGGCAACTATATGGCCAGCAGAAGATCAGGGGCTTTTGCCATCTCTACATTGGGCAAGAGGCTTGTGCTGCAGGAGCTTTTACAGCTTTGGAAAAGGGTGATAAATGGATTACCGCATACAGAGATCATGCACATCCACTTGTACTTGGATCACACCCCAACGCTATAATGGCGGAGCTTTATGCCAAGGAGACCGGTATTTCGAAAGGAAAAGGAGGCTCTATGCACATGTTTGATAAGGAGCATAACTTCTTTGGTGGTCATGGTATTGTGGGAGGGCAGATTCCTCTTGGAGCAGGTATTGCCTTTGCAGAAAAATATAAGGGCACAAAAAATTTGTGCATCTGCTATATGGGAGACGGTGCTGTAAGGCAAGGGGCTTTTCACGAAGCGCTTAACATGGCGATGGTATGGAAACTGCCAGTCATTTTTGTAATAGAAAATAATGGCTATGCCATGGGAACCTCTGTAAAGAGAACCTCTAACGTAACAGAGCTCTATACTTTGGCAGATTCGTATGACATGCCAGCCGAACCAGTTGATGGGATGAGCGTGGAAGCCGTGCATGAGGCAGTAGCGCGTGCCGCAGAAAGAGCAAGAAAAGGTGATGGCCCAACATTATTAGAATTTAGAACCTACCGCTACAAAGGACACTCCATGTCCGATCCTGCTAAATACAGATCCAAAGAAGAGGTAAAGGAATATAAAGAAAAAGATCCTCTTGAAGTGGTTAAGAAAACCATCCTTAGCGGGAAAATGGCTACCCAGAAGGAAATTGACGCCATTGACGAAAAGGTGAGTGCACAAGTAGAGGAAAGCGTAAAGTTTGCTGAAGAGTCCAATTACCCCGATCCAAGTGAGGCAATGCGCGATGTTTATGCCCAAACAGACTATCCTTATATCACCGACTAATAAGCCTTTTGTTTGTATTTGCTAATTCTTAGTTTTGCAGCCCTGTCTTAACCATCAGGGTAAGCTGACAGCTATTATTATTAATCATGGCAAAAAAAGAAGAAAATAAAGACCTGCTCGAAAATCCAGAAGCAATCGCTGAAAAAGTAGAAGGCATCGAGCATTGGATAGAAGATAACCCAAAAGTTGTATTTGGTGTGCTTGGCGCATTGATTCTGGTAGTAGGAGGCTTTTTTGGATACCGCTATTATGTGGGCACCCAGGAAGAAGTAGCACAAAAAGAAATGTTTCAAGCAGTGCATTATTTTGAAGCTGACAGCTTAAACCTTGCCATGAAAGGCGATGGTAATAACCTGGGCTTTGAGCAAATCATTGAAGATTATGGAATGACGGATGCGGCTAACTTGGCCAATTATTATGCTGGCGCCATTTCTTTAATTCAAGGAAAATTTCAGTTGGCCATCTTCTACTTTGAAGACTTTAGTTCTGACGATATACTTATCCAGCCCAGAGCATATAGCCTTATGGGCGACTCCTACATGGAATTGAAAGATTATGAGTCTGCTGCCAAGTATTATAACAAGGCATCCACTTATGAGCCTAATAAGTTCTTTACCCCTACGTACTTGATGAAAGAAGCTTTGGCTTACGAGAAGCTTGATCAAAAAGAGAAGGCAGTATCGGTTTACCAAAAAATAATCGATGAGTTTTGGGATTCTGGCGAATACCAGAATGCGCGCAAGTTCAAAGCGAAGTTGGAGACTAATTCTTAATAAAAACTTTAGATAACTTTGAAGGGATAGTTTACTATCCCTTTTTTGTTGAGTGTTAATTTCAAAATCAATAACCATGGCAGGCCCACTAAAGACAGCATCCGGAAAAAGTAAAGTAAAACTCACCAATAAGAAGTTTGCTATTGTAGTGGCGGAGTGGAATGAAGAAATCACGGAAGCACTTTACGAAGGTGCTTACTCGGCTCTACTGGAAATGGGAGCCAAGAGGAGTAATATTTTTCGAACTAACGTACCCGGCAGCTATGAGTTGCCCCTTGCGGCTCAGCGAATGGCAAAACAAAAAAATATTGCCGCAGTGATTTGTTTAGGTTGTGTGATCCAAGGAGAGACACCACACTTCGATTACATCTGCAACGCAGTAGCCAACGGCATCATGAGAGTGAATCTTGATTCCGGAAAACCTATAGCGTTTGGTGTCCTCACCACCCTCGACAAAAAACAAGCACTGGAAAGAGCCGGTGGCAAACATGGTAACAAAGGAGAAGAAGCTGCGGTGACGGTGGTGGAGATGTTGGGTTGACCTACTTTCCAACCAAAATGAACGCCCCCCAATAAAATGGATTAGGGTACAACTCTTTTGTGTCTAACTGAGCTTGCTGAAAGGCACTACGAACATCACCACGCTCTGACCAATTGCTGTAAAATTTTGACATCAATACTTGTGTAGCCTCATCATCAACTGGCCATAAACTCATTATAATTTGATTGGCACCAGCCAATTGAAAGGCTCTTTGCAACCCATACACACCCTCACCATTTTGGACTACACCAAGACCTGTTTCGCATGCTGAAAGCACAACAAACTGTGTTTCGTCCAGATTGAGATTCATGGCTTCGTAGGCTGTAAGTATACCATCATCTTCAGGATGAAGAGGATTTTCACCTACCTGTATAAAATTATTAGCTCCCGCCAGTATCAATCCAGAATTGAGAAGAGTATTAGGTGACCGTAGGTCTGCAGAGTTATTGTCTTCCAAAAAATAACCATGTGTAGCAATGTGAAGTATATCCGGACTATTTAGCTTTTTTAGGTTAGTTTCGGTGGCGTCTGTTTCGGTGAGTACTTGTGGATTATGAGACGAAAGCGCACTACTTATTTGCTCTACTTCCTTTTTGGTGCCAGGGAGCGCTGCAATTCCATTTTGACCTCTTGCAAATCTTGAAAGTGCCCCTCTAATTGATCGAGTTACCAATCCAGTCTTTTGCGATGTCATTGCATTTGACTTTCCTACTGCACCTGATAGGTTATAAGTAGGAAAACCTAAAAGTAAGCTACTTTGCCCCGAGGATTTTTTTGGTGGAGGTAGTAGTAAATCTCTAGTGCTGGTTACCAATCTTATGTCTAGCTCCTCAATTAAATATTTTTGCGAGAATGGATTTTTGATGGATCCAAGTGATAGCATATTGTAAACACCATCAGTTGAAAGATAAATGGTATTTACATTTAAACGCTTAAGGGCATCGTGAATTGTTTCCCAATAGTTGCCATAGGAGTATTCGTTCTCGATTTTAAATTGAATACCATTTCGGTAATAACTTAAAAAGCGCCCCTCCAACATATCACCATTATCCATCAAAACTAACTCCGGACCGTCCTTGGTCTCTGAAGTAAGTATCAGCATCGCATAAGAAATGTTCTTTCCAAATTGCAAGGAGTCTATCTCATACTTTCTAAAACGAACAACCTCAATCGCTGCTTCCCCGGGTTTTAAAGTCTTCTGCACTTCCTGCCAGGCAACTTTGGGCCTGATGATCTCCTTGCTAAATATCGCGGATCTCCTGCTAAGTTCCTTTTCCAAATTTTTCGAACTTTGTATCAAAGAATCCGGCTGCCGAGAAGCATTGTTTTGACCGTAATAAAAAGCCAAGAGCTCTTTTTGTGATTCCCAATTTTCATAGAGTTGGATTAAAGATGTATCACCACTTTGAAATATTCGTTGGCGCACTTTGTCAGTTGCGTATAAGATTAACCCTTTAGTATTAAGAGTGATGGAATACAATTCACCTAACTCCGCAGGGTTGTTTATTTCCTCCTGAATTACCCAACTGGCATAGTATTCCTGGCTGGGTTTTATTTTGTTAAAATAAAGGTTTGACTTTTCTTCCTCAGTGAGCATTGGAAAAAAATCATCTATTTGAAAATAATAATTAGCAAACAATTCACGCATGAGTTTTCTCACTTCTTTCTTATTACGCTGTTTCCATCTGTATATAGATAATTTCTCCAGCGTCTCTGCGTATACAGGGTGGCGTGTTCCTAAAGCTTTCCTTCTTAGCCTGGCGGCTTTTTTTAAGTAAGCATAGCCCACTGAAGGATTAACAGCTAGGTGAGCTGCGCCTAAATTATACAGAGCCGTAGCATATTCAGGTGATTTCTTCCCTAGTTCGCTTTCAAATATTTCAAGAGCCTCTTCTAACAAGGGTATAGCCTGAGCATGCCTTCCCCACTTTTCATAATTCCGGGCTAAGTTATTGAGTACAATTGCAGATGATATGCTGTTGCCTTCACCGCTTGACCTTAAGGTTTCAAGGGCGCTTAGTAATGCTCGTTCACTCTCTTCAAATTTTCTTTCATCGGTGTAGAGTTGACCCAAATTGGACAGCGTAATTGCATAGTCAGGGTGATTCACCCCTAACAAAATGCTGTCGCTTTTTAGGATGGCTTCAAAGCTAGATTCAGCTGACTCATATTGACCCAATGATTGATAGGCCAATGACAAATTGTTTAAGGCGTTGTAATATTGAAAATCTTTTTCCTCCCAGTCCGACTGCTGAATTGCTGTAACTGTCGAGGCTAATAACTCTTCCGCACGATCAAACTTTCCCTGATTCATCAACAACGTTGCATAACCACCCAGAGTCAACTGATATTCTCGAGACTCCTCCCCGTACGCATCGAGAATGGCTGGTAGTGCAGCATTGTAGGATCGTTCCGCTTTACTATATAATCCTGAAAAAGTATACACATACCCTAACTTCGCCTCCACTAAACCATAGTACTTGGATGTCTTTGGCAGAGACGACATTGCGTCCTTCAATTTGCCTTCAGCCAATTGCCATCTGTTGGATTGGAGTAAAAAATCAGCGTAATCACCAAGGGAGAAAATAAATTCCTCGCTTTCCAACCCATAAGTAGATTGATCAAACTCAATTAATATTTCACCGGTATTAATTGAGGCGATCATGTTACCAGCCTGAGCATAAGTATACATCAGGTTATAGAGAGAGTTGCTGTATCCATCCGGATCTATGGGCAGGATTTTTTCTCTTATCAGTCTTTCCTTTGTGAAATAGGATATAGCTTTATCCGTATTGTAATCGGTGCGATAAGCATCGCCAATATAAAAGTAAACATTCGCTACCAGGGTATCCTCTCGTTGAGCAATTTGAGAAAGAATTGTTGATTCTAATTCAAGGCAAGCTTCAAAGTCACTTGTATAATATAATGAATCAAGTCTTTTATAAAGTGTTTCAAAATCCTGCGCTACAACTTCTACTGAAAAGAAGAATAAAAGCATCACAACAACTCTCTTAAAGAAACATGATACTTTTATCTTCATTCCAAATATTAACGCTTTCTTTTTTATTTATCTGATACTACTAACCTCAATACTTTTTGATGCCCTTCTTCGCCAACTCTGATGAGGTAGGTTCCGAATGGCAATGAGCTTACATCAATTAGCCATTCATTCTTCTCATCGCTAAACTGAATTGGTAAATCAAGCACTTGCCCAGAAGTGCTTAGTACCTGTATGAAACTTTCGTTTATAGATCCAGACTTTACCTGAATATGTACAAGGTCTCGGGAAGGGTTTGGATATGCCACATATTGCGTATCTGTTTCTTCCCAACCCGTGATCACTCTCTTCCTCACCACAATTTTACCATCCACTACCTGTGCATCCACCCCCACATAGTTTTCAAGCAGGTTTTCGCCAATAGTAATATCGATAAAGGAGTTGAGATCCATCGGATATCCAGGATATTGTAAATTCAATCGGTACTCGCCTGGATCGAGTTTGTCGAATACAAATTCTCCTTGTTCATTGGTAAAGATGTACGCAACCAGTGTATAGGTTACCTCGTTACCTCGACTGCTTCTGTGTGTTCTTCTCACAGTCGCACCTGCACTTTTAATCCTTTTGTTCTTCAAGACCCTTCCTCCAGGGCTTCCATCATCTTCGGAAAATGTACCAGTAATCTGACCTGTACCATTCTTAGGTGGCCCTGGTTTAAATTCAGAAACTATATCAAGATTGGATAGATTGTCCTCTATCACCAAAGTATCCGCCTCTTCCCAATAAATTGTTTTTTCAAAATATGTTGGCAAGGCATTGAGATGAGCAATGGTATCAGCATAGCCGATCAGAGCATAGTCATCCAATATCACTTTATCAATCAGATATGTACCATCCGTATTGATGGTTTTAATTGCTGTGGTGTCATAACCACCTTCGCTGGTCACTTTAAATAAAGTCATACTCCCATTAGTGGCAGCAGTGCCCGGGGATGTCAATAACCGTCCGGAAATGTTAGCAACAGCAAGCACATTTTGCGGAGCTGTCTTGAGCGTCAACCCTGGAACCAGGGCATTAGTAATCTCACATTCATAATCACCCATACTGGAACGATTAATTCCTGTAATCTGGTAGTTTTTATCTCCAGCCCCAGCAAGTGGTTGACCCTTTAATTTCCATTGATACACATCCGAAAGCCCACCACCATCGGTTGATAAAGTATAATTGGAGCCAACATCAATTTGTGTAGTGGACGGGGTGCCTAATAAAGCCTGATCCAGATAGTCAACTGTCAAAATGTTGGCATTGGCTTCCAAAGAACTAAAGTTTAGTTGGTTGCCTGAAACATCAAGGGATGAAATGGCAACAATCTGACTGACTGGTGGAAGCGATGATATCTCATTGTCAGATAAGTTGATGCTTTGAAGCGCATTCAGATCTATGATTTCAAAAGGCACGTCACCGCTCACCTGATTGGCTGGTAGGTTTATTGAAGTGATGCTGGCTCCTGTTTGTGTTACGCCAAACCATGTAGCTACCGGACCTGTCAACCAATTGGTTTTGTTAGTCCATCCGGCACCATTGGTGGCATTGTAAAAAGCTACCAAGGCCAATGAATCAACGACTGCATTACCAGGAAAACCTGCTGCGACAGAGAATAAACCTCTAATACCTTTTGAATAACTGGTCACTTTAACTGTTCCGCCTACTTCAGTAAGGTACCTTCTTCCCATTCCTTCGAATTGGGCTTGCCCCGAAGTATTGCGCGTTATTACTACATCTGGGTCTGACGGTAGCAAATCTGAATACTCTACCTCCACATAAGAGGCTGTGTCCGCGGAATTGACCACATGACTTCGCCATGCATAGGGAAAACCGATCAATGAAGTAACGGCCGCACCAGCCGTATAAGCGGGGGCCGCCTCAATGTTGACGGTAACCTTAGGCGAAGCACCATTTACACGATAAAACTTTATTGGTAAATAATGAGAATCATTACCGACAGGAAAGAGTTTGTCCCCATTTCCTTCACGCATCATCACTCCTTTAACATAAGCTGTTGCACTGGCACCCTTTATTACTGCTGTTGCCCCAAGACTGAGGGTATCATCTGCATTGACCATCTTAATGAAGCCCTGTTTTAAGCTAAGGCTATCCCTTAGCAATAGATCTGCAGATAACTCTAAAGTCCCGCCTCCATTCACGGTTAAAAAACCAATATGCTTACCTCCCAATACAAGTGTTTTAGTGTCAGTGTAGGTAAGATCAAATCCACCCGCGCTGGCAGGGTTCATAATGCCATTGTGTTGAAATAGTTCTGTCATCTTAATTGAACCATTGTGCAGCATATCTCCATCATTGATCCAGTCTCCATTAACAACCACCAGTTTAGCGGAGTTATTAATGGAAATACCATCATTGGTGATGAAGGCCTGGCCAAAGGCAACCGAAGAAGTAAAAAAACCCGCTATACAATAGATTAATAATCTCATTATGTAGTCAGTTTAAAATCCTCTCAATACCCCACCAATAACAATAAATACTCTTCCTACTCCTGCATTTATAGTTTGTCCATCAACAGTAGCCGAGCCCCCACCTGTATTAAAAATGTAGAACAAGTCACCATCAGTAAGAAAGCCTCCTGGAAACGTATATGCATTGGCATCAATGGAATAAGCAGTAGCCCTAGTGGTAATACTACCGCCACCAGTGAGTATAGAGGTAGAAACTTTTAATCCGCCTAACACCATAGAAATGGCATGGCCATCTCCTGCATGACTAGCTGTGAGTGTTGGTGATGTATTGGTGATATCAAAAGTTTCGAAGGTACCAGCGCTTCCAGAAGTTCCGCTGTGCCTAGCTTCTAAGCTTGTACCTGTTTCCCCTGGATCTTTGTTGGCCCATATGGATGCTCCAGGCCCAACAGCCTCGACCAATAAAGCTGCTGTTGGATTTGTGGCATCTGTGTTTTGAATAATCGCTGCATACCCATCAGTACCAAAATTATCAGCCCACATGGCCGCTGTATTTGCATTGGCTCCATCCTTTCTGAAATAAGCGCCATTTCCTCCGCCTGTATTTAATCCTCTTACTGCGGAGCTTCCTGCGCTCGTTCCGTTGGTCTCCCCATACAAAGCAGCAAAATTATTACCAGCATTATTGATTCTGAATGCACCTGATGCATCACCTGTGCCCAACTGCTCACCATAAACGGCAGATCCACCGAAGGCTGTTGTATTAGCTACCGCATGTACACCAAAACCATTTCCAGCATGATTGGCGTAAATAACAGGGGAAGTACTTGCTGCATTAATGATGTTAGCATTAACTGCAATCCCTGTTCCATTGGTTTCTGTAAATAACGCAGAATATGGATTACCGGCATTATTAATCCTAAATGAACCTGCTGACGCACCTGCTCCTGTAGCCTCTCCATAAACACCAACCGGAGGAAGTCCACCTCCCAAATCAGAGTTAGTAGTACCAACCAAAGCTGTTCCTCCTGAAGGGGCATTATTTACAACAAACCTTCCCGCACTTCCTGTTCCAAGAGTTGATGCCCTAAAAGCCTGCTGTGAATTGGCTGCATTGGTAAGTTGAAATATTCCACCAGTCCCAAGAGTTCCACTTTGTGTTAATGTCATTGCCGCACCTTGACCAGCGTGAGTGATTACAAATGGATTGCTAACATTAGGGTTCGCAGCGTTCGCAAAATCCAGATTTAATAATGTTTTGGCGTCATCACCAGTATAGACGATTCTTAATGCTTCAGAAGCACCCGCCAGATTAGCTGTATTTAGTATTACGCTCGCAGGCAGGGTCAAGCCAGGATTACTCCATGCTGAGCCATTCCAAAGATAATTGGCCATTAGGTCAGTATCATAAACCATTAATCCGTTATCTCCGGCAGCCAATACCATACCCGTACGTTGCACTGTAGTAAGGCGTGGCATAATCATCCCCTGATTGTTGGTGGGAGACTCAACATGTAAGGCCGCATTGGGATTCGGGGTGGCTACCCCAACACCCAAAGTTTTGTTTTGAGCAAATACTTTCATACAAGAAAGAGCCATAAAAATCAAAATAAGATTAACGCGAGAGTTCTGCATAGGTACAACGAGTTAGTAAAGGTTCATTTAATATGGATATTACTTCTTTAGGGTAAATACATAAGAGCCAGGCAATGATTGAGATCGGCCACCAAAAGTTGTCAAAGGCCAATCCAGCGTTAACTTCAATTCGGTTTCAGAAATGTTCTCAATTTTTACTTCCCTGCTATCCTGTCCTCTAATAAGAATGTTGGCAGTACCGGATTTGAATTGCCACGTATCTTGTCGTAACCACACAGGAGTCGTACCTGTGGTGAAAAGTTGAGTGTCTGAAAAGCGGATGGTGAAATCTGAAAAGAATTCTTCAGTTACATCAAAACCTGCAACGATTACACTATTAGATGCAGCTGCTGGTGTCCATATACCAGTGCCACCAGTAAGTATGGCAACAACTTTTTCTTGTTCAGATGTTTGAGGTTCGGGTGTAGGATCATCGCTGCTACTTTTACACCCATGAAAGGAAACTATTGTCGTCCAGAGAATAGCGATAGCCAGGATGTTATTAAATCTAGTCATTAAATGATATTATATTTATGGAAATGATGGATGTATAAAAATCACAATGCCATTAAATTGTATTAATCAAGGGGCAGTAATTCCCTTGACCGTGATTAGAAATAAAGAAGAAACCAGGATAAGAACATGCAATGAGAAGCAAAACTTGGAGAGTAAGCATATACTGGAAATTAGATTAACCTCTAATATACATTTCAGAAAACATACTACAATTGGTAAGGCAATAATTTATACAAACGGAAATCTGCTGTTTTTGGAATTCTAAGGATGTGTAATGCTATTTTGAATCCACTCTGTTGTATTTCCCCATAATTTCTAAAACTCCTTTTAGTGGCAGTGGCTTCACTTCATCTCCATTCCTCAACTTTCCTACTGAAGTAGCTGCAAACAAGGAATTAATAATTGCCTCTTCAGTGGCCTCGATGGTGGCCATAAATAGAGGGCTCATATAATCGTTATTGAGATAAGTGTAGGCTTTTGTTGGCTCTGATTGGTAAGGAACTCTTATCGATTCATTGGTAGAAAATGCAATCACATAATCTCCGCTTCCGTTAGAGGCAATTCCTCCCGTTTTTGCTAAGCCCATGATAGCTCTTTTGGCAAGGCGTTTTAAATTTCTTGCATCCAACGGTGCGTCTGTTGCTACTACCATCATGCAAGACCCATCCACCGATCCTTCAATTGCATCTTTGTAGGCATACTCTCCTAACTGCTCCCCTACTGGGACTCCATCAATTTGTAATACACCACCGAAATTAGTTTGTGTTAAAACACCCACCGTGTAACCTCCCAACTCTTTGGGCAATACGCGTGATGATGTACCAACACCGCCTTTGAACCCAAAACAAACAGTACCGGTTCCTGCACCTACTGACCCCTCTTCCACCTTGCCACTTTTCGCTTTTTTTATAGCTTCAACAACATGTTCCTTTTTTACATGTCGACCTTGAATATCGTTCAATCCACCATCGTTGGTTTCTCCTACTATTCCGTTTACAGATCTTACCTCCTTGTTTTCATCAAAAGACAAAGTATAATCGATAAGTCCCTCCAGGCCCTGGGCAACACTTAACGTATTAGTAAGAATAATTGGTGTTTCAATATTGCCTAATTCCTCTACCTGAGAGTAGCCAGCCAACTTGCCAAAACCATTGCCGATGTAAATAGCACCAGGCACCTTATTTTGGAAAACGTTTTTGTCATGTGGTACAATGGCCGTTACTCCTGTTCTTACCTTCTCCCCTTCTATTAAAGTAACGTGACCAACCAATACACCCTGTACGTCTGTGATGGCATTATTGGTTCCAGGTTGCAGCACACCAATTTCAATTCCGTAATCCCTTACCCTTTTTTGCGCCACCACATCACCCAAGGCTCCAAGAATAAATACAGCAAATAAGATTCGCATCATTTGAATTAATTTAGATAGGGAAATTAGGGATATATAAAACAAAAAACCCCAGCAAAGCCGGGGTTTTTATTATCAATTCAATAAACTGAATTACATATTCTTAACAATTTCTTTACCAAACTCAGAGCACTTCAACAAAGTGGCTCCATCCATCTGGCGGTGAAAATCATAGGTTACTCTTTTCGCATCGATTGAAGCTTCCAAACCTTTTACAATCATATCAGCAGCTTCCTGCCAGCCCAAGTGCTCTAACATCATTACACCCGACAGAATTACTGATCCTGGATTTACTTTATCCTGACCTGCATACTTAGGGGCAGTACCGTGTGTTGCTTCGAAAATTGCATGACCTGTTACGTAATTGATATTGGCTCCTGGTGCAATTCCAATTCCACCTACAATAGCTGCCAATGCATCCGACACGTAGTCACCATTCAAATTCAAAGTAGCTACCACAGAATACTCATCCGGACGCAAAAGAATCTGCTGAAGGAACGCATCGGCAATCACATCTTTGATTACAATTTTATGACCGCCCTTGTTGATTTCCATCCATGGGCCACCATCCAAAAGGGTAGCGCCAAATTCATCTTTAGCTAAAGCGTATCCCCAGTCGCGAAATGCACCTTCAGTAAACTTCATGATGTTGCCTTTGTGTACTAATGTTACACTTGGCTTCTTATTGGCAATTGCATATTCGATGGCTGAGCGTACAAGTCTTTCTGTTCCTTCTTTAGAAACAGGCTTGATGCCAATCCCTGTTGTTTTAGGGAACCTGATTTTCTCAAATCGTTTTGCAAAATTATCCTGAAATAACTTCAGGAACTTTGTGTTGTCCTCTGTTCCCTCCTGAAATTCAATACCTGCATAGATATCTTCAGTGTTCTCTCTGAAAATAACCATATCTGTCTTTTGTGGTTCTTTCACCGGAGATGGAACTCCCGTAAACCAACGCACTGGTCTCACACAGGCATACAAATCCAATTCCTGACGAAGGGCAACATTCAAAGAACGCATCCCTCCACCGACAGGTGTAGTAAGTGGTCCTTTAATTCCAACGAGTAAATCTTTGAATGCATCCAAAGTTTCTTCTGGCAACCAATTTCCTGTTTTATTAAACGCTTTTTCACCGGCAAGGACTTCCTTCCATTCAATTTTTTTCTTTCCACCGTATGCCTTCTCTACAGCTGAGTCGAGAACATACTTTGCCGCAGGCCATATATCTATGCCCGTACCATCACCTTCAATAAAAGGGATGATTGGGTTATCTGGAACATTTAGCTTGCCGTTGCTGATCGTAATTTTTGCACTCATTTTATTCTTGTTAAACTATATTCAATTAATTTTTGAAATTGGTTTTGAGAGAGATTAAGTCTCCATAACCAGGTGCCTGTGTAAAGCGGGCAGGGCGAAATTATAAAAAATCGTTTAATAAAGTAGTGACAGACACCAATCTGGCATGTTAATCGTTAGAAAAAAGTAAATTCAATTCATATGAGACTATTCTGCATTATTTGCGGGTTCTTTTTACTCACATCCTTTTCAAAAACTCCACCTGTAATTGAAGAAGATATCTGCATGTCGCAAGAAGAAAAGAAGCTTTTTGACCTCATCATGGATTATCGCAAATCGAAGAAACTCAAGCCAATCCCCTTTTCAGCGAAGCTAACCAGAGTGGCACAGGCCCACGTGAAAGACTTGATGGAAAACTACGACTATGCCAGTCGTGGTGAGTGTAATCCACATAGCTGGTCGGATAAGGGCAATTGGAGTTCTTGTTGTTACACATCAGACCATGCTCAGGCCAGTTGCATGTGGGATAAGCCTAAAGAAATTTCAGGTTATGAGGGAAATGGGTTTGAAATCGCCTACTACAGCTCTGGAGGTGCTAATGCGGTAGAAGGAATTGAAGGGTGGAAAAAAAGTCCGGGTCACAACCCACTTCTAATCAATTCAGGAACGTGGAGTAAATTAGAATGGAAAGGAATAGGTGTCGGTATTTACGGACAGTATGGCGTTGTGTGGTTTAGCGATGGAGAGGAAGAATCTTCTAAAATCGTTATCTGCAAATAAGATCAGTACATCTCCTTGTCATTGGGGAAAGTATTGGCCTTCACATCTGCTATGTAATCGTTCACGGCTTTGTTAATCACACTTTGTAAATCAGCATACCTCCTTAAAAAACGCGGCTTAAATTCCATGGTAATACCAAGCATGTCCTGCATTACCAGTACTTGTCCATCCGCATCAGGCCCGGCACCAATTCCAATAGTGGGTATCTGAATTGACTCTGAAACTTTTTTAGCCAACGTGGCAGGTATTTTTTCAAGCACAATGGCAAAGCACCCACATTTTTCCAGCAGCTTAGCATCTTCTACAAGCTTTTCAGCTTCCTCTTCTTCCTTAGCGCGCACAGAATAAGTTCCAAATTTGTAAATAGACTGAGGTGTAAGCCCCAAGTGCCCCATAACAGGAACGCCAGCGCTTAGAATACGAAGCACTGAATCCTTTATTTCCTTACCACCCTCTAACTTCACGGCATGCGCCCCACTTTCTTTCATTATCCTGATGGAGGAACGCAACGCTTCTCCTGAACTACCCTGATAATAGCCAAATGGGATATCTACTACTACCAGAGCTCTTTTAACAGCTTTCACTACTGAAGAGGCATGGTATATCATTTGGTCCAACGTAATAGGCAAAGTGGTTTCATTACCCGCCATTACATTCGAAGCAGAATCACCTACTAGAATGACATCAATTCCGGCACCGTCAATAATTTTAGCCATGCTATAATCATACGCTGTTAGCATAGCAATTTTCTCACCACGGGTTTTCATTTCCTGAAGCTGGTGAGTGGTAATCTTTTTTATTTCCTGTTTATGAATTGACACAGTAAATATTTTTTGAAGTTCAAAAATTTAATGGAGGTAAACTGCTGCCTTTTTTCCCAACACCACTTCCACTCTTTCATTCAGCGTGGTTGATAATTCGAAACCAGTATAGGTGGGCAAAATGGGGAAGAGCGTATGACTTCGGTTTACTAACACCGCGACTTCAATTTTTTTTACTTCTACATTGAGAAACGGCTTCATTCCAAAAGCAATAGTTTTTCCTGTGTTTAAGACATCGTCCACTACTATAATACATTTCTTACGAAAATCCTTTTCTTCACAGTCCACCTTTACTTCACTTTGCTGAGGCGCCAGCTTATCCAAAGATACTTTAACAATTTTAACCGCAATTGGGGATATAGATTCTAGTTCTTCACTGATAAGTTGAGCAAAGGTGTATCCCTGTCCGTCTATACCAGCCAGCACAATACTCTTTTCCTTAAAATTGTCTTCATATATCTCAAAGGCAATTCTTCGGATTTTTTGCTCCACCTCCGTTTTGCTGAGCACTAGGCTTTTGTCTACTTCAGTCATGGAATAGGTACAACTTTAGTGTCCTTGAAGGTAGACAAAATCACCATAGATTGCATGGTGTCTACCATATCAAAGTTGGAGACTTTTTCTAACATAAGCGTTTGATAGGATGGAATATCCGAACTTACCACTTTAAGGATAAAATCTGCTTGTCCAGTAAGATGATGGCATTCTATCACTTCCTCAATATTTTTTATGGCTTCTACAAATTTTACAATATTGTCCTTGTTATGTCCTTTGAGGGTAACCATAACAAATGTGCTCACCCCCAATCCCACCTTGCCATAATCAACGGTAGCGTGATAGCTCTTGATAATCTTATTATTCTCAAGTTTCTTTACTCTTTCCAGTGTAGGGGCTGGGGAAAGCCCTATCTCAAGAGCCAGTTGGGCATTGGTTATATTAGAATCAGTCTGCAAAATCTTCAATATCTTACGGTCAGTAGCATCCAATTTTAGCTTCATCTTTCGCTTATTTAGTAATACAGTTGCTGTTTAACAACGGATAAAAATAGGAAGAATAAGAGGAAACCTTTTGACCGGATATGTATATTTTGATGCTATTACCTTCTGATGACAAATGGGAAGCTTCTACGAACTCCCTCTGAAACAAAAAACACGTAATACATACCTGGATTTAACAAACTGACAGATATAGTGGCTTGGTTTAGTCCCGGTTCCAAATTAAAAAAAATATCTTCAAATACTTTCCTTCCGGTTGGGTCAAAAATGTGGATTTCAGCGCTAGTAGAAGCTGCCGAAATCCATTCCAGGTTAAGGATTTCAGATCCGGGGTTTGGGTAGGGTGCTATCACTTCAGTGGCAGCATCATTGTTTAAACATTTCTTATTGTTTGTGGTATTGGCATCTCCATCCACTACCAACTCAACGCATAAGTAAGTAGTGCCATTTTTAGAGCCAACAATCCCTGAAGATAATATCTGAGAATAAACTTCACCCGGTTGAATAGTTGCTGTTAGGGTTTCACTTATTAATGCTTCCCCCGCAATATCAATAACTGCTTTTATATTGTTTACAGGAAAATTACTCTTGTTGGTGAGTGACAATAGAATGTTAGATTCCCCAGTTGTTGCGGGTATTAAAGAAATATGGGTAAGCTCAATGTCAAGAGTGGGGATTATTACCGAAATTATTTTGCTGCTCACTGAAGTACATCCTGTTTCATCTTCAATTGTAAGATCAACAACAAATTCACCCAACTTATCAAACGTAAATGAGGCTGTTTCCTCTGTACTCGTTGTGTTGTTAGAGTCATTAACAGACCACAGTTGTGAGATGGAATTAGCGGAGGTATTATTCAGTTGTACGATCAATGGTGGTGTCCCTGTCTGCGGGGTAGCGGTAAAAGTAGCAACCGGAGATTGAGTAATATTTACAATTTTAGTGGTTGAATAGCTACATCCTGATTCATTGGTTACAGTCAATTTTGTAGGATAGGATCCTGCAGTTGGAAATGTTAATGAAGGCGTGGCTCCGGAGGCAGAGCCAATTGTACCAAATTGCCAGGTGCGAGAAGCCACAGGATCTGCTGTTGGTAAAGTAAGATCTGTGAATTGGGTATCCTGATTGGTACAATTATTTTCAAAGTCAAAATCAACTGTACTTGGTGCAGGCACATTGATTGTTTGGGAAGCTACACCAATACAACCATTCGATCCATTGGCTGTCAATTGTACATTATAATTAGATGGTGTACTAAACACATGCGTAGGGTTCTGTTGATTATAAGTACTTACCCCCACTTTCCATTGCCAAGAGTCTATCCCTGACGGGGATTGCGGAACAAATGATGTTGCCTGATTAACACAAGCAGCATTGAAAGTAAAACTGGCATCAGGAGATTGAGATATGGTAACCATTTTTTGAACCGATGTCGTGCACCCAAAATTGGTAGTCACATCTAAATTAACATTGTATTGCCCTGCATCTGTATAGATATATTGAGGATTTCTAACCGCAGAAGTTCCACTTTGAGTGTCACCAAAACTCCACACCCAACTTTCCAAATTACTATCTACAGAATTTGGAGTGAGGTCATTAAACTGCGAAGGAGAGCCATTACAAGAGAATGGTGGCAGATCGAGTGAAAAGTCAGGTTGAGGTTTTGAATAGATGGTTATCTCCTGAACAGAAGTATTTATGCAACCAGCAGCGTTGGTTGCCTCCTGGGTTACATCATAAGTACCAAAATCACCAAATGTGTTTGTCCCATCAGTTAGACCTGAAAAATTTCCATCGCCAAAATCCCATGAATATCCAGTAACTGTACCTACAGTAGTATTGGTGAATGTGATAGACTTGTCTTCACAGTCATTTGCAAAACTGAAATCAGCAAGAGGACCATCTTCAACAGTGTTGATTGTTTTCGTTACCTCACTTGAGCAACCAGGGATAGATGCAATTAGCTTTATGTCCTGCATGGTAGCTGTAGGAATCTCATAAGTCAGGTCTTGTGTTGAAGATGTTGGAGTTCCGTTTACTTCCCATTGCCACGATGGATTGGATCCCGGATCAAAAGATGTCGTATTGGTAAAAAGGTAATCTTGGTTGGTGCATATTGGAGATGCCGAAGGCAAATCGAAATCGGCAACAGGTTCATTGTAAATGGTCACCGTTTCACTTGCCAGGTTGTTGCACCCATTTGCAGCTGTCACTTGCAGTTTTACTTCATAATCACCCGCTGCTGCAAACTGATGAATAGGATCTTGCACTATAGAAGTATTGGTGTCATCAAAGTCCCAGTTGTAGTCTGTGATGTCTCCAGACATATTATCTGAAGTAAAGTTGACATCGTTGTTGGCGCACATGTTTGTAAAAACAAAATCAAGGTCCGGTGCTAAAGCAGAGGAAACTGTAATCGATTTCGTTCTTACAGAAGTGCCTGAAGCATATGTAGATTCAAGGGAAACATTGTAAACTCCAGATTGGGTATATTTTACCTCAGGATTTACTTGATTTGAGACTTCTGGTATCGCGGTGCAGCTATTTGGATACATAATTTTATATACCTGCCCATTGGATTGATCCACAGTTAAAATCATCCATTCCGAATTCTCTTTAGCCAATGCAAGACCATAGGTGTTTGGCTCTAAAACATTTCCAATATTTCCTTCTGTAATAATAACAGGACTTGAGTTAATATCTGCACCCAATTCTAATTTAGTGAGAGTGCCATCTAGCGCAATCACAAATACATAATATTCATCACCATCTTTCGCAATTCGTAATCGTCCAGGGTTACTAACCCCTAAAGTCGTTAACTGAGTTATTGTCGGTTCTGAAAAGAGATTCGATCCAAAATCCAGTCGATAAATGTTTCCATTACCAAAATTATCGGCAAACCCATACCACAATCCACAGATGTTGATTAGATCAACATCTCCCAAGTTATTCTGATTAGGAACAGTTGAGGAGGTAAGTATATCTGATGGACCTGGTGTAATAAATGTATTACCTAAACGAATTATTTTAAATTGATTTGATGCCGTAGATATAATGCAGATCCAACCATCAATGGGATCTTTACCGAAGGCTAATCCTGAGAAACTATATCCCATGCCTGAAAAAACTGTAGACACAGTAAAAGAATTGGACAGGCTGCCTCCAAAATTCAATTGTAGTAGTTCGCCTGATGTAGTGTTATGTATAAACCCATACCACAGATTGCCTTCCTGTATAATCCGCACCTGCCCAGGACTATTCAATTTACCAGAAAGGTTGCCTAAATTTTCAGTAAGTGTAGGAGGGCTATTTATCCCATTAGCAAATTCGAGTCTATATAGTATGTTTGCATATGTACCTGTAACAAATCCATACCAGATATTTCCATCTTTTATTAATTCAATTCCTGGCAAACCATTTACTCCCGATAATACATATGAAGCTTGAGCTTGAGGCAAATTAGATAAATCTCCTGAACAGAAATCCCAAGTTTGAGTAATAGCTGAATTTGGTAAGTTTTCAATTAACAATAACTCCTGATTACATGCGTTTGTGGGCAAAATAAAATCACCAGCAGGGCATTGACAATATAAAGTACCAAAAGGTAGTAGCAGCCAAACCCAAACCGAAATTAGAAACTTCATTACTGTTTTTCAAAGAAACTAAAGCCGGAAATACGTTGGAGATTCAAGAATTGACTTAATTCCTTTTTCTAATGGAATTGGGTCTCTTTTAAGTAACCTCTTCATTTTTGAGGCATCCGGCAGTCTCCTCGTCATATCTCCTTCTTTTAATGGTGCTAAAAATTCAAGCTCTGATTTTGAACCGGTTAATCTTATTATTAATTCAGCAAGTTGAACAATAGTAACATCTATCTCACTGCCAATATTGATTACATCATTTACTAGCAGATTTTCTTCTAATAATTTTAATATACAATCCGTATTATCATCTATATAACAAAATGTACGTGTTTGTTTACCCTTTCCAAAAATGGGAATTGGCTCATTTTTAAGTGCTTTCTCAATAAATTTAGAAATAACAAAATCAGTACTTTGTTTAGGCCCATAGGTATTGAAAAAGCGGAAAATTGTGTATTCAAGCCCATATTCCTTTTGAAATGATCGACAAAAGGACTCTCCAACGTTTTTCACTACTGCGTACGGTAACCTTGAATTAAGCGGGGTAGTTTCCTCGTTCTGAGGTAACTCAACAGGTTCACCATATACTTCAGAAGAACTTGAAAAAAAAATTCTTCTAACTCCTGTGTTTTTACTAAGGTTGAGAATATTTCTTATTCCATCTAAATCATTGAGCACCATAATTGGATTTTCGATTGTTCTGCTAACGCCAACAATAGCAGCGTAATGAAAAACGTAATCAAATTTAAAACTGGTCATTATAGCAGCGATGTCATCGTAATTATTTACATCACATTTTATGAATTTGTTGTTTGGGTGCTTAGATACGTTCCGGATATTGCCTGTTAGTAAGTTATCAACTGAAATAACATAGTACTTTTCACTATCCAGAAACTTATCTGCCAGAGAACTCCCAACAAAACCCGCTCCGCCTGTAATAAGAATCTTAATCATTATAAAATTTTAAACAAATATACTTACTAATCCATCTTATAGATTTTTTTATAGACATTTTCAGCAATAGAAAAATTTCTATAGCCTATGGCCAACGATCGAATTCTCTTGGCCAAAAGATCCCGATTCTCTGATAAAAGCAAGTCTATTTTTTTTACAGCCTTCTGATACGATATAACACTTAAATCATCGAGGACCGCTCCTGCGTTGTGCTTTTCTATAATTTCTGAATCATCGGAAATATCTTTCGGAATCACTAATGGCAAACCCATAGCCCAGTATTCGCCATCTTTTATTGGTGTTGAAAATTTCCTTGTAGGAATTGGCTTCATTGGATTAATTGCAAAATCACCAAGACCCATGTAAACAGGAACTTCACTATGAGGAATAAAACGAATGGTGACAATTGAAAAGTCCAATAAACTTTGAGTGCAATATTTCTCGATTTCGATTGGCAAATGATTTGTCAACAGTAATACAGCGAAATTGTTACCCCAGTGTTGATGGGCGACTTTAAAAAAATCAAAAACCTCCTTCTCAAGATAAATACCTCCGAACTTACCTGCATAAACACAAACAATCTTATCTGTTAATTTAAGTTCTTTCAAAAGATAGGGATTCTTCCTCTGAAGTAGATTGAACATCTCAAGATTCACGCATGCAGGTTTTACGAAAATTTGCAGTGGTAGTTTCTTGTATTTTTGTAACGCATATTCTCTCATACTTTCTGTTACCATGAGAGCAATATTTGCCCTTTCTAATTG
>JBATLM010000122.1:0-26284 GCA_049289315.1 Cyclobacteriaceae bacterium | reverse complement strand
GTTAAAATCTCTGTTTGAGTGCTGTAAAATTAAGCGTCTGAACGGAAATAGGAAATATAATCTCAGGTCTGTTTTGTAACCTTTCAACGCCCCCACTTGTAGTGTGGAACTACGCCAATCTCTCTTTTTCTTTTCTAAATAATTCCTTTTTCTCTTCCAGTTTGCTTGGCCTCACAAAGGTCATCACATAAGCCTCTTTCAGTGATTTGGAATTTTTGATATCCTTTACAATATCCATCCACTCATGAAAACATAGGTATAGAGGATTATAGGAATTTATTGGCCGGGTAATGCCATAGTCGGCCTTCTCTTCTTCACCTTGAAATGTTCCAAATATCCTATCCCAAATAATGAATGTAGACCCATAATTTTTATCAAGATATTTGTCGTTACGTGCATGGTGCACGCGATGATGTGATGGTGTTGTAAAGATGTATTCAATTGGTTTAGGAAGTTTTCTGATATATTCAGTGTGAATCCAGAACTGATACAGAACTGCTATCTGGTGGCAGATGAAAAATACTACTGGATGAAATCCTGCCAATGCCACCGGGATAAAAAATATTATTTTAATGTGTTGTGTCCATCCAAGTCGGAAGGATACGGACCAGTTATACTTTTCGGAAGAATGGTGAGTGACATGAGTAGCCCACCAGAATCTGTTTTCGTGCGCTACACGGTGTGCCCAATACCTCCAGAAATCGATCCAGATAAAACACAAGATGAATGCCCACCATATATAAGGAATACTCCAGGGTACCATATTGTAGAAAAATAGTACAATAGCAAAAGTGATGATTTTGAGAGCAGCACTTATGGCTACATTGCCCAGTCCAATAACTGTTGCAGCTATTGTGTCCTTGCTATCATAGTATTTTCTTTTCTTTAAATAGCTTACTATCCATTCGATAACTACCAGAGATATCATCACCGGAGCGGCATACAGAATAATATTGGGAAGGTCCATTGAAAGTACCTGTTCAATGGTCAGTTTTTCTTTAGTCATGCGGTTTACTTAGCAAAATCTTGTTTTAGGTTCATCGGACCCACTAGGCTAACAACAATGCTACTACTTCAATGAATCAATTAATAATTTATTGTACATTATTATCATAATTGATTATTACCTAAAGGGAATAATTTATTAACAAAATTTTTGAGGAATTGTTTTGATTAAAATTTATAATAATTAACCTACTAGGTGTTAGCCGTGGTAGTGATATGTAGTAGAATAACCAACCTATGATGATGAAACCAAATACTGTTGTGCGACAAGTTTTATTTTGTTCATTGATTGTTTTTCTTTCGATCGCTCAGACCTATGGACAAGGCAAGAAACTTTTTCAAATAAGAACTATAACTGCAGGTGTCACACTTGCTAATTTGGATGATACCGCTCCTATTAAATCTGCTATTCAGTTTTTGTTAGAAGCAAGAGAAGAGTTTAAGAACAAGGGTTACGAAGTCCAAACCTTGCGGATTGCCACTCAGCCCCTCTATCAATACCTGAATGGAAAAACACACAAAGAGGCTCTTCCATACTTAATTCAATTGGATGACTTGGTCAAAAAGGAGGGCTTGATCCTTTCAATAGGTCCAATTATACAAGATGATTATCCAGGGTTTGACATTCCGGATTGGTCTGTCAAGTTGATTAACAGCACAGAGGCAATCAACTTTAGTATATCAATAGCAGACAAGGAAAAAGGAATTTTGGGTAATAGTGTCCATCATGCTGCCTCCACCATAGTAGCCATCGCAAGTGATACTAAAGGGGGTGAAGGAAACTTTAGATTTGCGGCTTTGGCTAACTGCCGACCAGGGATACCGTTTTTTCCTGCTGCATATCATCAGGGAAAAAATAGTTTTGCTATTGGAATTGAATCACCAAATATTCTAACAGATGTATTTAAAAGAGGCCCTGAAGATAAAGTAAAGGAGAATTTGAAATTAGAACTTGAAAAAGTATTGAAACCAATTGAAGCAATTGGAATTATGCTTTCAGAATCTAAAAACTGGTTGTACGATGGAATAGATACTTCCACAGCACCGGGGTTGGATGCAAGTATAGGAGAGGCAATCGAAACATTTACTGGCCAACCGTTTGGTAGTGCGTCTACATTAAGTGCATGTGCCATGATTACTGACGTATTAAAAAGTGTAGATGTAAAGCGATGTGGTTATTCGGGACTTATGTTGCCAGTCATTGAGGATAAAGTATTGGCACAACGAGCCAGCGAAGGTCGCTTTACTGTTCAGGAACTTTTGTTGTATTCATCAGTCTCAGGTACAGGATTGGATGTCGTTCCATTGCCCGGAGAGACAACCATAACAACAATAGAAAATTTATTAATTGATGTTGCCTCACTGTCACTTAAGTATACGGATAAGGCATTGTCTGCAAGACTATTCTTGATTCCTGGAAAGAAGGCAGGGGAGATGGTTACATTTGAAAACCCATACCTTACATCGTGCAGGGTAATGAAGATTGAGTAGTTTAAATTTTACCTCGAACTTTTCCGTTGACGGAATAATTTCCATCCTTATCAAAATTGATAACAATGCGACTCACTTCATTTTTTTTATCGTCATAAAAAGAAATTATATGTTGGTGACTTGGAAATTGATCTACTAAATCATCTGTATATCCGGCATCAAGATTAAATTCTATTTCTTTTTTAAGCTTTTTGCTCAGCACCATTTTTTTGTTTGCCTGAAAAACTTTCAATCTTGTTTCGTTGTCGTTAATTCTATTAATAGAAACAGATAGGTTCACATAAGGTGTGGCACTGGGCACGTTTCGTTTCTTATATTCCCTACTGGTGTCATCAAAATTATATGTATTGCTAGGTGCAGGGGGTCTTTGCTTGAAAGACAAATCCAACGCAACTGTAAACTCTTCGTCTGGCTTAAAGGGTACCTCCTGTTGACTAAGGAAACTAGCAAAAATTATTAATGTGATGTACATACCTTATTATCTAAATATTGGATCTAAATTTAAGAAAAAACAGATTAGTTTGTAACAAACAATTGAGCTCGGCTACCTTTATTAGGGGTATATATGTGGCATGAAATTCACTACAAAGATTTAACAGTTCAGAACATTGAACTGTGATGTCGCTTCTTCAGCCTTTCTTATCATGACATGTTTTTACATGTTGCTTGTGTAAAATAAACGCCTGCCAATGTTAAAAAATTATCTAAAAATTGCGTTTCGGTCATTGCTACGGAGTAAGACTCATTCCATCATTAATATTCTGGGATTAGGTATCGGTATTGCTTGCTGTATTCTGATAGTCCTTTTCGTAAGAGATGAGTGGACTTTTGATACTTTTCATTCCAAGGCCGACAGCATCTACCGGGTTTGGGCGCGAGAGGACTATGGGAAAGACGAGGTCTTTTTTTATACGGTTACGCCTTTTCCTATGGGCCCAACCCTGAAAGACAATTTTGCAGAAGTAGAATATCAGGTTAGGATAAATAACATTGGCCCTCAGGTTAAAGTGGGGGAGAACCTGTTTTCAGAACAAGTTACTATTGGAGGAAAAGACTTTTTCAGAGTGTTTGATTTTGACGTGGAGCATGGGGAGAGTGAAACTGCGCTAGAAGGAGTTAATAATGTAGTTATTACAAATCGGACTGCAGTCAAGTATTTTGGTGAAAGCGATCCGATCAACAAAGTAATAGCTATTCAACTTGGAGATGATTTTCTTGATTTTGCTGTAAAGGCTGTTGTAGAAGACATGCCTACCAACTCAAGCATTCAATTTGATATATTAATTTCTGATCTTAATTACCCAAAGCTTTATAGCGAGCGTACCTTAACTTCTGGCTGGTTCAACATTACACCTGAAACCTATGTGCTGTTGCGTAATGACGCGAATGTCAATCAGTTGGAAGGCAAAATTCAGCCTTTTATGAAAACAGTTCTGGGGCCGGATTTTGATGCTAAGTATGAAGTGGGATTGCAGCCACTCACCGATATTCATTTAAACACTAATTATCCCGTAGGAATTGCACCAGTGAGCAATCCAAAGTATGCAGGGATTTTGGCAGCCATTGCTTTGCTTATACTTATTGTCGCATGCATCAACTTTGTAACACTTTCTGTAGGCCGATCTATAAAGCGAGCGAAGGAGGTAGGAATTAGAAAGGTAGTAGGTGCTGAGCGGAAACATGTGATATTTCAATTTATAGGAGAAGCAGTTATCGTAACAATAATTTCTCTAGTTGTAGGGGTGCTACTTTCCTATTTGGGTTTACCCTTGTTCAACGATCTTGCGAGTAAGCAATTGGCAATTGAAGCCAATGGTTTTATGTTGTTGGTAGGTTTAATTACAATCCTGATAATTGGTTTACTCGCTGGAAGCTATCCTGCGTTTGTGCTTTCTGGGTTTCGACCTGTGTCTATATTGAAGGGGAATATCACAACAGGAAATAGTAAACAAGGTCTAAGAAAAGTGCTGGTAGGGGTGCAGTTGGTGTTGGCCATATTCCTAATTTCAAGTACCCTCGTGATGCGGGATCAACTGCAATATCTTCAAAACAAGGATATGGGTTTTAACAAAGAGCAGTTAATGGCCATTCAGATGAACGTAAAAGGAAACTTTCGTTTGACGGAGCTAATCAGAAAGGGGTTTGAAAATGTTCAGCCTTTTAAAAACGAGTTGGGTAAGGTCAATGGAGTTACCGATGTATTTGCTGCTTCTCATGATTTTGGTAATGGAGCCTGGACAAATATTGGATTTACAGATGAAAGTGATTCCTATAGAACTTTTAATTTAAATGTTGTAGATGCAGATTATCTTCCTTCAATGAAAATTGAAATGACTGAGGGTCGGTATTTTTCAGAAGAGAACCTTTCAGACAGCAGAAGATCAGTCATTGTAAACGAAGCCTTAGTAAAGAGTTATGGTATGACCGATCCGATTGGTAAACGGTTACCTGGCAAAAATTTTGAAGACCATGAGATCATAGGTGTAGTCAAAGATTTTAATTACGCCTCTTTGTATACAAGTGTCGAGCCGTTGGTTATCGTAATGGATGTGCAGGTGATAGCTGCTGGAATTGAAAATATTAGCATCGATGATAACCCTACTCCAAAATTGCTGGTGCGATTGCAACCTGGTAATATGAATGCAACAATTGATGAGGTAAAAGGCGTTTGGGATAAGCTCACTAATGGTGAAGAGTTCACCTTTACTTTTGTAGATGACGCCATGGCAGCGCAATACAGAACCGATCAGAATCTAGGGAAGATAATATCTATAGCCACCATATTGGCTATGCTTATTGGTGGATTGGGATTATATGCACTCGCTTCACTCGCTATGCAAAATCGAACAAAAGAAATTAGCATTAGAAAGGTTATGGGAGCAAGTGAGCGATCACTTCTGACTTTGTTATCCAAAGATTATTTGTATCTGGTAGGAATAAGCCTTTTAATTTCAGTTCCTGTTACTTTCTTTATCATGACCAACTGGTTACAGTCATTTGAATACAAAGTGGCAATCAGCTGGCAGGTATTTGTTTTTGCCGGAGGTGTTTCATTGATGGTTGCTATCCTTACTATTAGTTATCAGGCCATTAAAACAGCTTGGTCTCAGCCTGCTAAGACGCTTAAATACGAGTAGCGATGTAACCATTTTACCTCAATTGAGTAAAAGCTATAATAACCCTACCAGTGATGATAAAAAGTTACCTTAAATCTGCACTTCGTAATTTCGTTAAGCACAAATCTTTCACGTTTCTCAATGTAATCGGACTTTCTTTAGGAATAGCTGCCTGCATGCTTATTTTGCAGTATGTGAAGTACGAAAAGAGCTACGACAAATTTCATAGCAAGGCTGAAGATATCTATCGGGTTCAGTACAATGTTTGGCAAAACGGTAAATTAAGGTTTGAATGTGCAGCTGCAGTTCCTGCTGTTGGGCCAGCTTTGAAAGATAATTTTCCGGAAGTACTTCGGTTTACCAGACTTTATCCCGTAAGTGGCGTGATGTCGTACGAAAGTCCTGATAGGGGACTGATTTCTTTTTCAGAAGAGAAAATGCAAATCACGGACTCTTCGGTATTTGATGTATTCGATTTCAGATTACTCAAGGGAAACAAAGATGAGGTGCTTTCTGGTCCTGGAAAAACTGTGATTTCCCAAAGTGCAGCTAAAAAATATTTCGGAGAGGCAGAGGCAATTGGTAAGTCAATAGAATGGAATGGTGACACGAGATTTGAGGTAACTGGAGTTTTTGAGGACATACCCGATAATTCTCATATTAAGTTTGATTTCATGTTTTCGTATCAAACCCTAAACGATAGGACAGATAACGAATCTGAAACTGCATGGGGTTGGTACGATTTTAACACTTATGTACTTCTTGAACCCGGAGTAAACGTAAATACACTTCAGGCAAAATGGGAAGATTTTCTTTATAGGGAGAGGGGCGAAAGGTGGGAGCAGTACAATATGAAGGAAGAATTTATTTTACAGCCTATTCTGGGTATTCATCTATACGCTAATTTATTACAAGAGTCGCAACCAGAGGAGCGTGGAGATGGTGATGCCGTTTATGCACTCACCTTTATTGCATTGTTTATCCTGTTGATTGCATGGGTTAACTATGTGAATCTGGCTACAGCCAAATCTTTTGATAGGGCCAATGAGGTGGGTGTGAGAAAAGTAATGGGAGCGGTGAAAAATCAATTGGTATATCAATTTCTATCCGAAGCATTGCTTGTCAATTTGTTGGCCGCGTTGATTGCAGTTATTACCGTGTGGGTTGCCTGGCCCTTCTTTGCCGATCTCTCAGGACGCAGTATTCCCATGGAATATATGTTGCAAAAAGATTTCTGGACATTGCTTGGAATTCTGTTTTTGGTAGGAGCTGTCTTATCTGGATTTTATCCAGCCATAATACTTTCATCATTTAAACCGGTGGCAGTATTGAAGGGAAAGGTAATGCGCACTGCACATGGCAGTTTATTAAGAAAATCACTTGTGGTATTTCAATTTGTTGCATCAGTGGTATTGATAAGTGGGTTATTGGTGGTGTATCAGCAATTAAGCTTTATGCGCAATCAGGATCTTGGTATTGATATCAATCAAACATTGGTGGTGAGAGGACCGGGCGCTACGGACTCAACCTATGTGCAAAAGATGGAAAGCTTTAAAGCCGAAGCCTTGCGGATAACGGGTGTCAAAAGCATGACTGCTGCTACCAACGTACCTGGAGATGAAATCTTTTGGGCAAGTGGAATCAGGAGATTAGTGGGTGGTCCGGAGTCAAATATCTCTGGCTATACGGTAGGTATTGATCAGGATTATGTAAAATCCTTTAATTTAGAACTGGCCGCTGGTAGAGGATATGATTTACGATTTACCAACGATGAGAACTCAATAATTCTTAACCGTGCAATGTCTGATGCATTGGATTTTGAAACTCCAGAAGAAGCAATCGGTGAGATGGCCATTTATTCAGGGGATACTTTAGAAATTGTTGGTGTATTGGAGAACTATCACCAAATGTCATTGAAAGAGGCAGTTACTCCTTTGCTCTTCCTATACACACCTCGGTACGCGAGGTTTTATGCTTTTAAAGTGGAGAGCGATAATCCCCAAGGTGTATTGGCCGCTTTAGAAACACCATGGAACACTTTCTTTCCAGGAAATCCTATTGACTACTTTTTCCTTGATCAGTTTTTCAACAGACAGTACGAGAGTGACAGACAGTTTGGTCAGGTGTTTGGTTTGTTCACACTGCTCGCCATTTTTGTTGCTTGCCTCGGTTTGTTCGGACTGGCCTCCTTCATGACCATTCAGAGAACAAAAGAAATTGGTATTAGGAAAGTGCTTGGATCCACAGTTCCCAATATTGTTTTGCTGTTATCCAAAGGCTTTATTCAATTGGTACTGATTGCCAATCTTATCGCATGGCCATTTGCCTGGTATATTATGGACAAATGGCTTCAAGGCTTCCCGTATCGTATTGATATTAATCCTGTTCTCTTTGCAGGAGCTGGATTGGGAGTGGTTTGCATTGCATTTTTGTCAGTAGGTTTTCAAACGCTTAAAGCCGCAACTGTTAATCCTGCGCAAACTTTAAAGTACGAATAGCTATTTATCCAGATGGAGCACCGTGTGAAGTAATACGTTAGCTCCTTTTTCTATTTGTTCAGGACTACTGTATTCATCCACTGCGTGACTGATTCCGTTTTTGGAGGGAATAAAAATCATGGCTGCAGGGAACTGGGTTGCCAAAATTTGCGCATCGTGGCCTGCGCCACTGTGCATCGGTAGCGATGAATACCCCAGATGTTTACAACTTTCTGAGATAGCATTGACAACACTTTTACTAAAAGATACAGCTGGTACATCCACCAATACTTCTTTGTCGACTTTAATGTGAGCAAAAGATTCATCGGTAGCCATGAAGTTTTCAATCTGTTCAATAGCCAGAAGTAGGTTAGCATCACTAAGATTTCGCATATCCAATGTAGCCACTACTTCTTCAGGTACTACGTTGATGGCGTTAGGTTTTACTTCAATCGATCCGATGGTTATAAGCTGGTTGTCGATTTCAAGGCATAGCTCACGCGCAAAACAGGATAACTTACTCATGGCATAGAAGGCATCCTTTCGTGCGTATAGTGGTGTAGTACCTGCATGAGCGCTCTTGCCCGTAAGGGTAAGTCTTAGCCAGTGAATAGCTTGTACTCCTTGCACAACTCCAATATCAATATTCTTTTCCTCTAATATCGGGCCTTGTTCAATATGAATCTCTATAAAGTGATTGTACCGAATATCCCCACATTTCATATTTCCATTGTAGCCAATTTTGTTGAGCGCTTCACCAACGGTGACTCCGCTTTTGTCTTTAACGTTTAAATAATTATTGACTTCCTTAGGGTTGGCATGAGCGAGACTTCCCATCATGTCAGGAAAGAAACGAACACCCTCTTCGTTGGTGTAATTGGCAACCACCAATGTATTATTGAGCTCTATATTATTTTCTATCAATGTTTGCGCCACTTCCAATGCCCCAAGTGCACCAACAGGGCCATCATATCGCCCACCGGTAGGCACGCTGTCCAGATGAGAGCCAATGCCAATATATTGATCCGCATTTTTTCCCTTTAGTATACCGAATGTATTCCCGATTTCATCAATGGCTATTTCCAAACCCAACTCTTCCATCCAGCTCTTGAATAAGTCTCTTGCTGCTTTGTCTTCAGGTGTGAGTGTTAAACGTTTTACTCCTCCGGAAGAAAGAGCTCCAAATTGAGCCATTTCCTCTATTCTTTTGTTGAGTCGAGTTGAATTGATTTTGTGCTTCATGGTTTGCGTTTGAAACTTAAAAAGAAAGAAGTGCCTTGGCCTACAACTGAATTTACCTTAATGGTTCCTCCGTGCAGGCTCATAATTTGTTTTGATAAGCTTAGACCAATTCCTGATCCTTCCTTCTTGGTAGAAAAGAAAGGAACAAAAATTTCGGTCAATTCTTTTTCTGGAATTCCTTTTCCATTATCAGCTACCTCAATAATGATACGGTTATTCTTTTCATACCCTTTCAATGATATTAATCCCATATCCTTTCCATCGATGGCCTGGATACTGTTGGTCACTAAATTGATAAGTACTTGTTCAATGAGTTTGGGGTCAGCCTGAACAGCAAGATGGGGAGGAGTCACATCCACATTAAACTCAATGGATTTGATTCCATCGGCATGTTGTTGCATCAACTGGATAATTTCGTCTAGCATTTCCTTTATTCCAATAGACTCCAGCGAGGGTTGAGGTACTTTGGTTAGTTTTCTGTATGTGTCTACAAATCCAAGAAGCCCTTCACTGCGCTTGTGAATTGTCTTTAGTGAGAAGCGGATGTCTTTTATGGTCTCCTCTTGAATTTCATTTACACGTTTCTGATTGCCCTCTTTGTCTTCAAGTACGGTTTGCATGGTCTCGGTAAGCGAAGCAATTGGAGTGACTGAGTTCATAATCTCATGTGTTAAAATTCGTATTAATTTGTGCCATGCTTCAATTTCCTTTTGTTCAATTTCTGAATTGATGTCTTGAAATGTAATCAGTTTGTGGGGCTTGTCTAAGATGATGGGGGTGCGAATGTCCACCGCAAATGTTTTCTTTTCACCATTGACAGTAAACTGCATCAAACTCCTGGCATTGTCTCCGAGCTCATCGATGCGCCTTGCAAAATCAGGATTTAACTGCTGTACTAATTTCCAGTTTTTAGCTCCGGCAATTCCGGCCAACTGCTCTGCCATTGGGTTGATGATGGTGATGGTATTTTCATTCTCAAGGGATATTATTCCAAACTGGAGTTGCTTGACAAGGATTTGGAGAAAGTGGTATTGTGCCTCTTTTTCAATTTTCACATCCTTATACGCCTGAATGATCTCCATCATACTGTGCTGAAGGGCTTTGAAAGATTTACCTAATGGAGGCTCTTTAAATGTAATGGAAAAATCAGAATGACGTATGGCCAAAAATAGGCGGGCAAGCTCTCTATTGGTATGATTAACAAATCGAATGAGTTCCCCGATCTGTATAACAAGAATGACAAAAAGAATGATTTGGTTAAAGAATAAGCGTGTGTCACCAAATATTATTGAGAGTATGATAACGTTGATGAGCAGAAGAATGATTCTGACAATAATTAAGAATGTGAACTTCTTATAAAACATAAAGCGTTATATCTTATATTTTTTCATCCTTCGGTATAAAGCGGTTCTTGTCATACCTAAAGAACGTGCTGTTTTACTTACGTTTCCTTCATGCTTATCCAATGATTCCATGATAAATACTTTTTCCATTTCATCCATAGTAAGCTGCTGAGTGGGTTCTTGTGATTTAGCAGGAATACTGTTAATGAGTAATTCTGCAGAGTCAATAACTTTTCCATCAGTTAAGATTACGGCTCTTTCAATCGCATGCTGAAGTTCTCTGATATTGCCAGGCCATGGGTATTTTTTCAATTTCGTAAAAATAGCTTTATCGATCTTTATACCCTGGCGTTTATATTTTTTGCCATAGATTTCCAGAAAGTGAGGCACAAGCACATTTATATCCTCCTGTCTTTCTCGAAGGGGTGGCACTCTAATCTCCACTGTATTGATTCTATACAATAAATCTTGCCGAAATTTTTTCTCATAGATCATATCGTACAGCGGCATGTTGGTTGCGCATATCAGCCTGAAGTCCACACTGATTTCCTTATTAGACCCTACGCGTTGAATTTTTCGCTGCTGCAACACCGTCAGCAATTTGGACTGAAGTGGAAGCGAGAGGTTGCCAATCTCATCAAGAAAGAGCGTGCCACCAGAGGCAATTTCAAATCTACCGGGCTTGTCCTGTTTGGCATCGGTAAAAGCGCCCTTCACATGACCGAAGAGCTCACTCTCAAATAGTGATTCAGTAATTCCACCCAAGTCCACACTTATAAAGACTTTATCTTTTCGAAGAGATTGTCGATGGATAGCACGGGCTACCAGCTCTTTGCCAGTTCCATTCTCACCAAGAATAAGCACGTCTGCTTCAGTGCCTGCCACCCTATCTATTAGCTCGTGTACACGTTTTATAGCCGTAGAATTGCCAACGAAATCTGTAAAACCAACATCAAGGTCGTTACTTAGTTTTTCTTGAGTAAGTTTTACTTTTTCTAGCTCCTTTTTAGATTGTCTTAGTTGCAGTGCCGAAAGGATAGTCGCCAATAGTTTTTGATTCTTCCAGGGTTTGAGCACAAAGTCTATTGCTCCACTTTTCATTGCCTTTACAGCTATATCCACCTCACCATAAGCAGTAATTAGAATGACTACCGCTTGTGCGTCTGTTTTCAGAATTTGACCCAGCCATTGGAAGCCTTCCTCTCCATCATTGATCCCTTTATTGAAATTCATGTCCAACAGGATCACATCAAAATCTTGCTGACCCATGAGGGGTATAATGTTTTCCGGATTTTCCTCGATGACAACATTTGAAAACTCCTGTTTGAGGAACATTTTGGCTGTTTCTAGCACATCCCTGTCGTCATCTACTATTAGAATATTTCCTTTGGTCATACTTTTCAAATCGCTGAAGGAGTCAATGTAGCAATTGTAGCAATATCACACATCTATGTGTATCGTTTTTATTACACATATTTCGCAAGAGCGAACAGTGTACTTATGTAAGTAATTGATCGTTAGGTATTTAATTTGATGGCATGTTTATAGCCTAAGAGAGATAGAATAAAGAGAAATAAACCGCTATTGGTTATGCTAAAGAACTACATCAAAATAACTTTTAGAAACCTTGTAAGGAATAGAGTCTCCACTATCATCAATTTATTGGGGCTTAGCCTTGGAATTAGTGTTTGCCTGCTTTTATTTCTGTTGATCGACTATGAGCTCAACTTTGATGAATTCCATACAAAAAAGGACAACATCTTTAGAGTAACCAGAGAGGAGTCAGGGGGATCAGCGGCAAAAAGTACTTCATCTACTCCGTTTCCAATGCGCGAAGCAATGGTTAACGATTACCCGGAGCTGATAGCGGTTGCTCAAATCTACCCACCTCAGGAATATCAACTAAAAGTGGATGACAAGATTTGGCTCGAACCCAAGGTGATGTTTGCTGACTCATCCTTTTTTAAAGTGTTCGATTTTCCTGCTTTGCAAGGAAATCCACTTCAATCATTTAAAAATAAAAACGTTGCCGTTGTAACTGAATCAATGGCGCGAAATCGATTTGGTGATGAGTCACCTGTTGGGCAAATGGTTAGTATTTCTGAGGTAGTCGATGTTGAAATCGTTGGAGTCATTCAAGACCCTCCGAAGAATTCACACCTTACTTTTTCAATGGTTGTGGTTATAGATTCTTTTAACAAAGACCTTACCGGTGGCTTTAATTATGATTCCTGGAATGTAACACTTGGATTTACCAATTATATTGTACTTCCCGAGGGTGTTTCTGAATTTGATTTTGAGGAAAGAATGGCTGCCTTGCCAGAGAAATACTTGCCTGAAAATAATGTGATAAAAACAAAATACGCATTACAGCCACTCAGTGAAATTCATTTTGATAAGGCATATGCTCAATCTAATTCCGATTATACCATTGATACAACCTATCTGTTGGTACTGGGCTTGGTCGGTGTTTTCATTCTTCTTCTTGCGTGTATCAATTTTATCAATCTAAGCACTGCAGTAGCGATTAAAAAAGCCAAGGAAGTGGGAGTGAGAAAGGTAATGGGGGCGTCACGCATACAACTGGTGGGACAGTACATGGGTGAAGCATTTGTTCTAACATTTTTATCAGCATTGGTTGCATTGGGGATTGCTGAACGTGCGCTGCCTTCATTGAATAGTTTTTTGGACACAGGCATGTCAATACTTACGCTAAGTAACCCTGTAGCAGGTTGGGTGTTTGGAGGTGGCATTGTATTGGTTTCAATACTATCAGGGCTATATCCTGCATGGGTTTTGTCTGGATATAAACCCGTAGCTGCAATGAAGGCTAAGGTGAGCGGTCATACAAGCTCCTCTATGTTTCTTAGAAGAGGATTAGTCACCTTTCAGTTTGTAATTAGTCAGGTATTGATCATAGGAACAATTGTGGTTGCCAGTCAGATGAATTATTTCAGAAGCAAACCTCTCGGTTTTGATAGTGATCAGATTGTAACTTTTTCATTGAATGATAATGATCCTGCTTTGCTCCATACACTTAAGACTGAATTGCTTTCGAATAGCAATGTGCAAAGTGTTTCATTTGGAGTAGGAGTGCCTACATCTGAGAATGACATCAACTCAGAAATAAACTTAACTGGAGTCGAGGACGATTTTGAAGTAGTCATTAAAACAGTGGACTTTGATTATATGAAGACATTCGACCTTCAGCTTGCTGAAGGAAGGTGGTTTTTAAAAGAGAACCAGAGTCCCGAAGAAATAGAATTTTTGATCAATGAAACAGCCGCTCGGGAACTGGGATATTCTTCAGATGAGGCGCTGGGGAAAGAGATATTGTTTGGTATGAATGATATCAAGGGAAATGTAGTAGGAGTGGTGGAAGACTTTCATGTTAAGTCATTGCGGGAAGCAATAAAACCAATTGTGATGTTCCAATACCCTAAATTATACTTTGAGGGTGGAGTAAAGATTTCGAGTAGCAATATCCCAGAAACAATTGAGCACATAAAGAAAACCTGGGAGCAGGCTTATCCTGGTTATCTGTTCACTTACGAGTTTCTTGATGATGCCATGGCAAAGAATTATAGCAGGGAGGAGCAGCTCTTTTCTATTTTTAAAATATTTGCCGGTATATCAATTGGTATAGGGTGTCTGGGTTTATTTGGATTGATATCGTTTATGGTTGTTCAGAAAACCAAAGAGGTAGGTGTAAGAAAAGTGTTGGGGGCTTCTGTGGCTGGAATTGTACTTCTCTTCTCTAAAGATTTTATGAAGCTATTGTTTGTGGCATTTCTGATCGCAGCTCCATTGAGTTGGTATGCGATGGGGCAGTGGTTAAGTGGGTTTGCTTATCAAGTAGAATTATCACCTTATTACTTTTTATTGGGCGGACTCATCAACTTGGTTATAGCGTTTCTGACTATCGGCTATCAGGCCAGAAGAGCTGGAGTAGCCAACCCTATAGATTCTTTGAGAGATGAATAAATGGCTATGATAACTAACTATTTCAAACTTATTATTAGAAACCTCAAAAGGAGAAGTTTGTTCACCTTCATCAATGTGACGGGGTTGGCCATTGGTCTGGCTAGTGTATTGGTTATCATTTCTTACGTGAAGGATGAATTGAGCTATGATCAGTTTCATGGTAAGCACGATCAGATCTATCGAATTACACTCGACTGGTTGGACGATGGAAAACGTACTCATATGGCTGCTGCTGAGGCTGCATTGGCGGAGGCTTTGGATGGAAAGTTAACGGATGTGCAAAGTTTGGTGAGAGTATTCCCTTTACCTGCATTGGTTTCGATTGATAAGCAGTCAAAAAACCGGGAGACTAAATTTTGTTTTGCTGACTCTCTGTTTTTTAGTGTTTTTGATTTTCAATTTATTCATGGTAATCCTCAGTCTGCTCTGGATAATCCATTGTCTGTAGTAGTCACTGAAAGTAAGGCAATTGAATATTTTGGAGATAGTGATGCCGTAGGTAAAGATATTTATTACGAAACGGATCAGGATGCGTTTGTATTTCAGGTAACGGGTGTGATTAAAGACTTTCCCAATCAATCCCATTTCAAAGCTGATTTTCTAGCTTCGTTTCAGTCTATGAAACAGGTTATGCCTTGGTATAATTCATGGTATTACCCACAAATGCACACCTACCTCTTAGCCAACAAAGGGGTTGATGAGGAGGAACTTGAACGCCAGATAAATACCGAAGCTCGGAAAAGTCATCCGGTACGTGTTAAGGAAGGAGAAAGGACTTACTATCTGCAAAAGATCTCAGATATTCATTTGCACTCAAACCTCGCACAAGAATGGGAAGCCAACTCAAGTATCAGTTTTGTTTACCTCTTTGCTACAATAGCTATTTTTATTTTGCTAATAGCATCTATCAACTTCATGAATTTGTCTACGGCTCAGGCCGCAACACGAGCAAAAGAAGTCGGGCTTCGAAAGGTAATGGGAGCGGCAAGGAAACAATTGGTGTTTCAGTTTCTGGGCGAAACGCTACTCATCACTTTTGCGGCATTTGTACTTGGATTTGCATTAGCAGAATGGTTACTCATTGCTGGGATGAACAAAATTATTGGCGGTCAATTATCACTTGATTTCCTATTTAGTGGATACTGGATATTGGTTATGGTTGGAGGTGTTACGATGATAGGTGTTTTGTCGGGTATTTATCCATCCTTTTTTCTTTCAAGATATAAGCCTGTAAAAATACTGAAAGGACTTGTTGAGCAACCTGGAAGAGAATTGACACTGCGTAAGGGAATGGTTGTTTTTCAATTTGTGATATCTGGAGTGCTTATCATTTTTACCTGGATTGTATTGAATCAGAATGACTTCATGCTTAATAAAGACTTAGGATTTGATAAAGAACATGTAGTAGCTATAAAATTGAACGACAATGAAGCGCAGCAAAAATATAATGTGCTTAAGAATTCATTGCTAGAATCATCAGAAGTAAGTGCTGCAGCTCTTTCTTCGGCTCTACCTGGTAATGACGAGTTTTATGGATTTTCGATTAAGCCTGAAGGGCAGGAGAATGAAATCACTATGAGTACGTTGGGCGTGGATGAAGATTTTTTAAAAACGTATGGTCTGGAGTTATTAGGAGGGCGCGATTTCTCAGTTGCCAATAAGGCAGATGAAAATGGAGCTTATATTATAAATGAAGCAGCAGCAAAGAGCCTTGGTTGGTCCGATCCGGTAGGTAAGTCAATTACCTTCATACGCTATACAAACAAAAAAGAAGAGAAGAAAGGTAATATTATTGGTGTCGTTAAAGATTTTAATTTTAAATCGTTGCATCACAATGTAGAGCCATTGCTCATCTACATTAACAGACATATCTATTATGCGGATTACCTTTCAGTTCGGTTCTCTACTATTTCCCCTCGTGCTTCTGTTGAACTTTTACAGGATAAATGGAGTGGTTTTATTGCTGAGAAGCCATTGGAATTCGTATTTATGGATGAGCAACTTAACCAATACTATAACAACGAAGTGAAAAGAGCTAAAGTGTTTACATCGTTTGCGGCTTTATCCATCTTTATATCCTGTCTTGGACTTTTTGGGTTAGCTACCTTTTCTATGCAACAGAAAAGAAGAGAGATTGGAATCAGGAAGGTATTGGGTGCATCTGTATCCACATTATTGAAACGCTTCACAGCACAATTTATGAAGTTGGTATTGTTAGCCAACCTGATTGCCTGGCCCATTGCCTGGTATGCGTCAGACGTGTGGTTGCAGAATTTTGCATATCATATTTCACCTGGGGTAAAAATGTTTGTTCTGTCTACGTTGGCGATGGCTTTGATTGCTATGGCCACTATTAGTTTACAGACATTAAACGCTTCCATGACTAACCCAGTAGACGCGCTAAAAGAAGACTGAGAATAATTATTAATTAATACTATGCTTAAAAATTATTTTACCATCACCATAAGAAACCTTAAAAGGAATCTTAGTTACTCATCGATCAATGTATTTGGCCTTGCATTGGGTATTACCTGTAGCATGGTACTTTTTTTAATGATTACTTTCTATACCAGCTACGATAGTTTTCATGACAATAAGGATAAAATATATAGGGTTGTTGGATCTTCTGACAACAATGGACGCACAGATCATACGCCCGGGGTACCAGTACCGCTTCCAGAGTCGATAAAGAGTGAATTTACTGGTGTAGAACACGTGCTTTTTATCTCAGGAGGGTACAATGGAATATTTACAATTGAGCAAGACGGAACCAAGAAGATTTTTGAACAACCAGAAGGCTTTGCCTATACAGACTCGATGTTCTTTACATTTTTTAAGCGCGATCTGATCATCGGTGATTTTCGGACTGCTTTGCAGGAACCTAATCAAGTGCTACTTTCTGAGGAGATAGCTCGGAAGTTTTTCGGTGAGAAGAGTGCTGTGGGAGAGTTGGTACGGCTTGACAATAATATAGATTTAAAGGTAACTGGTGTAATGGAGAACCATCCTGATAACACTAATTTTCCTTTTGAAATATTGATTTCTTATGCTACGATTAAAAAGGAGCAGGAAGAAAACGGATGGGGTAGCACCAGTAGCGACAATCAATGCTATGTGATGCTACAATCTGGTGTGATGCCATCTGATATTGACAAGCAATTCCCAGCTCAGGTGAAGAAATATCAGGGAGATAGAGCTGCCCGTGAAGTAAAGCGGTGGCTGCAACCATTGAGTGAACTGAGTTATGATGATCGCTTTGGAAATTACAGATATACTACTATTAGTAAATCTTCTATCCTTGCGATGGGTGTAGTAGCTATTTTCTTGTTAATAACAGCAAGTATCAATTTTATTAATTTGTCTACTGCGGTTGCTGTGAAGCGCTCGAAAGAAGTGGGAATTAGAAAGGTGCTCGGTGGTCAGCGTGGTCAGCTCGTAGGGCAGTATCTGGCAGAAACAGGCCTGATTACTTTTGTTGCACTATTACTTTCGGTAGGGCTGACAGAACTTACATTAATTCAATTGAACTCCTTCCTTGATATCAATCTACATATTGATTTTACAAATGGTCAATTGGTATTGTATATATCATTGGTTTGGATAATAGTAAGTCTGGTATCGGGCTTTTATCCAGCATTGTTGCTATCTGGTTTCAGTCCGGCATTGGCATTAAAAAATAAAATAACGAACAGAAGTACAGGAGGATTTGCACTTCGCAGGGGATTGGTCGTTTTTCAGTTTGTTATTTCTCAATTGTTGATTGTAGGTACAGTGATCTTACTATCTCAAATGAGTTTTTTGGAGAGTAAAGATCTTGGTTTCTCTAAGGACGCCATCATAACGGTACCTATCCCTGATAACGCTCCCTTGAATAATAAAAAGACGCTTAAATCTGAGCTGCTAAGTATGGCAGGTGTTGAAACTGCAAGTTTGTGTTCAAGACCACCCTCGAGCGGGGCCGTGGCCATGACAGGCTATAACCTTGAGGCTTCAGAAGGTGAACATATCACACAGGTGAAGATGGCTGATGAGGATTATATTAGTTTATTTCAAATTGAACTACTCGGGGGAAATGATCTTATCGGATTGGATACTGCTAATTCATGTTTGGTCAATGAACAATTGGTAAGGTCTGTGGGATTAGAGCAACCTGAAGATATAATTGGTAAGGTAATTACAATCTGGGGGCAGAAATTACCAGTTGCAGGTGTTGTTAAAGACTTTCACACGATGTCATTGGAGAGAGAGATTGACCCAACAATAATTTTTAATAGAATGACAAGGTATGAAACGATGGCTGTGAAATTGAAAGGTGGACATGTCAACGAAACATTGCCTGAAATTGAAAAAGCATGGCAAGCTCAATATCCGGACTTTCTTTTTAGCTACCAGTTTATGGATGAGGAGATCAGAGAGTTTTATGAAACAGAACAGAAAATGTCTACACTGCTTGTTATATTTTCAGGGATAGCAATTACTATTGGCTGCCTGGGATTATATGGTTTGATTTCGTTTATGGCCAATGAAAAAGAAAAGGAAATTGGTGTACGAAAAGTGCTGGGTGCATCGGCAGGAAATATTCTGTTCATCTTTTCAAAAGAATTTATAATACTGATTATAGTTGCCTTTGCAATAGCAGCACCGTTGGCAGCCTATGTTATGGGTAATTGGCTGGACAATTTTGCTTACCGTATTCCGCTAAATGGGCTGATGTTTGCTGCCGGAATTGGTATCACTATTATTATCGCATTTGTAACGGTTGGATTTAGATCGGTACGGGCGGCCTTAGCCAATCCTATTAATGCATTGAGAAACGAATAATCCAGAATCCAGCATCTAGAATCCAGAAATTATGCTAAGAAACTATTTTAAATCATCCATCAGAAACATTTTAAGAGAGCGGTATTTTTCTCTTATCAATATTGTAGGCCTTGCCTTAGGCATATCTGTGTGCTTGTTGATATGGAGTTACGTTCGTTTTGAGATGAGCTATGATAATTTCCATAAAGACCTTGATCGGCTATACCGGGTTAACCAAACATTGGTATGGTCACCTAATGGCGGGATGATGGGGTCAACTGGGCCGCAGCTAGCGTTAGTACTGAAAGAAGACTTCCCGGAAATAGAGGAAGCGATGCGAGTAAATACGCCTGGTGACTTTCTGGTTAAGTACCAGGAGGCTAATGGTCAAATTAAAGCTTTCAATGAAGACAATGTACTGGCAGCTGATTCCAATTTCTTCAATTTCTTTTCCGTTCCGCTTAAGGAAGGTAACGCTGCTACAGCTTTGCATGGTTTAGATAAAGTGGTGATCTCAAATGAGATCGCTAAAAAACTTTTCGGGGATGAACCTGCATTAGGTAAAATGTTGATGTTTGGAGATGAGGGCAAGGCAGTAGAAGTGACGGGTGTTACGGAGAAACAACCGGATAATATGCACTTTCATTTTGACTATTTAATTTCCATGTACACCAACCCAAGTATCAAGCGCTTTGATTGGAGTTGGATTTGGACACAGACTGCCACTTATGTGAAACTTAGGCCAGGTGCGGATGTGGCTGCGTTAGAGAAGAAAATGCAGAGTATGGTGGAATTGAATGTGAAGCCCAGCCTAAGCAGAATGGGCATGAGCTACGAAGAGTTCATGAAAGGTAAGGGCGAATGGACTTTTGCGTTGCAGCCAGTTCAAAGTATTCATCTCTATTCAGGTGAGATAGATAACAGAATTGGACCCGTGGGAGATATTAAATATGTGCAGATTTTTTCTTTTGTAGCATTATTCGTATTGGTATTGGCGATCATCAATTTTGTTAATCTCTCGACAGCACGAGGTGCTTCCAGGGCAAAAGAAGTGGGTGTTAAAAAAGTATTAGGCGCCTTTAGGCAATCTCTTATCCTTCAGTTTCAATTGGAGTCAATTTTGATGACCTCGGTGGCTACGTTATTAGGATTGGGATTGTTAGAATTGTTTCGAATTGTGATCTCTAACGCCTTAAGCATAGAAATGCCATTTTCAATCTGGGATGGCGGAAGTAATTTATGGCTAATTGTTTTATTACCGATTGTAGTTGGCTTTGTGGCAGGTATTTATCCGGCCTTTTATCTGACCAGTTTCAAACCTGCCAATGTATTAAAAGGAAAAGTGGCATCAGGATTTAAGTCTGGCTTGCGGAATGGTTTGGTCACAGTTCAATTTGTGGTATCCATTGTATTCATCATAGCCACCATAGTGGTGCAGCAACAATTGGCATCTTTTCAGTCAGCTAATTTGGGTTTTAACAAGGAGAACATTTTAGTATTAAACAATGCCGATAAGCTTACAGATCATGTAGAATCGTTTCGAGATGAGATAGGCACTTTGCCTGGTGTGATTAATGCCGCTGTAGGAATGACAGTACCGGGCCGAGGATCATTTGAAGACATTTTTGGCGAAGAAGGTGGAGATATTGAGCTTTCCATTGCTCAGTCAAAAATAGACGAGCACTATTTTGAGACCATGGGGTTGTCTTTGGTGGCAGGAAGAACCTTTGATATCAATAGCCCTGGAGATAATAATAAAGTGATCCCTAATGAAACAACGGTACGCCTTTTTGGGTGGACACCTGAAGAGGCGTTGGGTAAGAGGATAATTTACTCCGAACTCGGAGATGGAGTAGGGGAGATAATTGGCGTGGTAAAAGATTTTCATTTTGCATCCTTGCACCAGGAAATTATTCCTTCCGTATTTTACCATATCGATTCGGAAATGTGGGAAACCGGAAAAGTAATTGCTATTAACTTTGAAAGCAGCTATGCCACAGACATTCTTGCTTCTCTAAAGGAGAAATGGGAGTCAAGAATAAACGATGCTCCATTCGAGTATTCATTCCTGGATCAGGAGTGGGCAAGGCAATATCAACAAGAGCAACGACTGGGTGGATTGTTTAGTGTTTTTGCAGCGCTTTCTCTTTTGATTGCGATGATTGGCCTTGTAGGGTTAGTCACCTACTCTGCTGACCAAAGAAAGAAGGAAATTGGTGTGAGAAAAGTAATGGGAGCATCTGTTCATCAGGTAGTGTTTTTACTCAACAAGAATTTTACGTTATTGGTACTGGTGGCGTTTGTTATAGCTGTGCCGCTGGGCTGGTATGCTATGAATGATTGGTTAAGTCAATTCCCCTATGCCATTGAAATTAGCTTTGGATCATTTGCTGTTGCTGGTTTGTTGATGTTGGCGATAACCTGGATTACAGTAGCCTATCAATCTGTCAAAGCTGGGTTGAAGAACCCGGTAGATGTATTAAAAGAGGAATAGTCACTCTGAAGGGGTGGTTAGGTATCACTTATCATCTCTATTTAAAAATTTCAATTATTTCTTAAACAAATGTTATACTAATCCGTATATTAGTTTTACAAATTATATACTAATGGGCAAAGCATATCTGGGAGAGTTTGAAGAACTCGTATTAACCATTGTGGGAATCCTTCAGAAAGACGCCTATGGCAATGTTATAGTTGCTGAAATCAAGGATAAGGCAGATCGTAAAGTGAATCTCAGTGCTGTCCATGTCACATTGTATAGACTGGAAGATAAAGGATACGTGAAATCCAGCATGGGTGGGGCTACCAATGAAAGAGGGGGCAGAAGGAAGAGAATTTTTACTATCACAAATGCGGGGCTGGCCATACTCAGAACGATGAAGGAATCTAGAACAGAGTTATGGAAGTTAATTCCTCAGCTGAAAATCAGCCATGGCCAGGGATAAATTTTCGGCATTGAACGTATTGAGATTCTTCTGTCCTCCAGAATTGTATGAAGGAATCGAGGGGGATTTGATTGAGGGGTATGGATTAGATACCCGTACCTACGGTGAGAGAATTGCACGAAGAAGAATGTGGTGGGGAGTTATAAAATTCATCAGACCAGAAATTATTCTTAGGAACAAATTGAGAAAAATAAATATCTATTCTCCCATGTGGAAAAATTACTTAAAAGTTGGTTGGAGAAATATTTTAAAGAACCGACTCTATTCTGCCATTAATGTATTTGGATTGGCCTTGGGAATTGGTTTTGCGTACCTCACATTCCTTTATGTAAGTGGTGAATTGAGGTACGATCGTTTTCACGAAAAGGCAGATCGTATTTATCGTATTGTTGAAAAAACTGTTGACATCAACACCGGGGAAACCACAGCTTCGTCAGTAGTTACTCCCATCCCCTTAGGCACTTCACTTATTGAAGAGTATCCTGAGATTGAAAACATAGCTCGCTTCGGTAGCTTTAGCAGTGTTGTACAACAAAAGGATGAAAGTTTCAGTCAGTCTGTTGTTGTGGCAGATCGTGATTTTTTTCAGCTCTTCGATTATAATGTCATTAGTGGAAGTAATAATTTGTTCCAGTCCCAAAACGAAGTAGTGCTCTCAAAAAAAGGTGCTGGTATTTATTTTGGAGATGGAGATGCAGTTGGTAAAATGCTGGACATAAAATTAAAGGATTCTATAGTGGGCTTCACTGTTTCTGCGGTGATTGACAATCATAGTGATGAATCGAGCCTGGTCTTTGATTTGGTTATCCCTTTCGAAAATTTTGAACTTGTAATAGGAGAGGAAGTTTATAATTCTATGAATTATGGAGTGATAGAAACCTACTTGTTGCTGAAAGAGGGGAATAGTTTTTTCCAGTTTGAAGCGAAGCTAAACGAACAGGGATATAAAGAGAGTAAGGAAAACGGTGAGAGTACGGCCAAACTGCATTACATTCAACCCTTAGGGGACATTCACCTTAGCAACAGCTATTCTTCAGGTATTACAAGTACTGGAAATCCCATTTATGTCTACGTGCTTTCAGGAGCAGGTCTCCTTATATTATTTATGGCTTGTGTCAACTTTGTGTCCCTTACTTCTGGTCATAGTTTTAATAGAGTAAAGGAAGTGGGTATCAGAAAGACCATGGGAGCATTCCGAAGTCAAATTCGAAATCAATTGATGGCGGAGACCTTTATCATCTGCCTTATTGCCACATCTGTAGGCTTAATGTTGGTTTACTTTACCGTCCCCTACTTCAATCAGTTGATTAATGCCACGTTGGTATTCAGTATTGACCTACAAAGTTTTGTATTCATAGGTGTACTAATAGTGCTAATTGTATTGATAGCTGGTGGAATTCCTTCACGGTTGTTAACAATTCTTCAGCCGGTTCAGGCGCTCAAAAAAGACATGGAAGACAGCGGTAGAAAAGTGGCCACTAAGACCCTTGTTATTATTCAGTTTACGCTTTCACTGACTTTATTGATAGGTACTTTTATAATGAATGACCAAATGGATTTTATATCTGAAAAGAACCTCGGCTTTGATAAAGAGAGGTTATTTGAATTTTCACTGAATAACCCTCCGTCCAGTGAAGAAGCAGAACGTTTGGTTGAAGTTTTCAAATCAGCAACAGCTTCTGAAAGTAGAATAATGAGTACGACCGCCTCTATGAATGATTATCAAGAGCCGTGGACTAAACTGGAATTCGAACAGGTAGAGGGAGATCCGATTGGATTGTACTTCAACCTTATAGAAACAGATTATCTTGAGACGATGAAACTAGAGCTTGTTTCTGGGAGGTGGTTCAGTGACAATGCAGGTTCAGGAAATCAAATTGTAGTAAACGAAGCTCTACTTAAATTTTTCAATTGGGAGGATCCTGTCGGAAAACAGATTCCAGGAAAGAATTTTTCTCAAGCCCATGAAATAATTGGTGTGGTAAAGGATTTCCATTTCAGTTCATTGCGCAATAAGGTGGAACCACTTATTCTCACCCTGAATAAGAATGCGGTTGTAAGTGGAGTTACTGGATTGACTACTTACCGTTGGCCACCTATTTTTAATAGCATGACGATAAGGATAGCACCTGGGGAAATACAGCCAGCATTAGAAGACATTGAAGAGACATGGAACAAAGTAAATCCGGACGCCCCATTCATAGGGCGATTTGTCGATGATTCTTTAGATGCTCAATATGCGAATGAGCAACGATGGAAGAAAGCCATTAACTACAGCTCAATTTTTGCGTTTGTTATTTCTATACTGGGTTTAGTGGGACTGGTCAGGCTTTTACTCCAGCGCAAAATAAAAGAGATTGGAATTAGAAAAGTATTAGGTTCTGGATTAGGTCATTTAATTCTTCATTTTTCAAAAGGATTTTTAGCTGTGTTGCTTTTGGCCAACTTGCTCGCCTTGCCTTTTGCATGGTGGGCTGGTCAAAAATGGTTGCAAGTATTTACTTATCATATAGAGCTGTCAGTATTTCCATTTTTTATTGCTAGTATGATTGTTTGCTTTGGGGTATTTTCGGTGATCATATATTTGACCTGGAGAGCTTCATTGATAAAGCCTGTTAATATTTTGAAGAATGAGTAGTGTCGAATTTATAGCAGGCTAATGGCTACCCTAATGAGGACAATGGCAAAGAGTAAGGTGATCACTACCGTGAAAAGAATAACCTTCAGAAATCCTGTGAACTCGATCGGGGTGTTGTAGTCAGTTTCCATTACAAGTCCTATTGCATGGCAATTTTCGAAGAAACGGGGGTTGTAACAATCCGTAAATACCCGTTTTTGTGTACGTAATTTTACGGATAGAGATACTCTACAAGTGATAAATACCTGATAGAATGGTACAAGGGTACAGAAATAGGAATAGTTATAAGAAATTGAAAACCTGAAGGATTTGATTAGCACTTATTGATCTAATGCACATTCTATCAATTTTTGCAAGGAAAAATGGAGATAGGAACCGAACCAATTCCTACCCCCAATTCACATGAAAGAATCAATTACTTTTGATGTATTAGCCCGGTACAAGATTAAGTACATACTCTCCATCTACACCCTTTGCTCTTCCTCCACTGCCCAGTCCAGTTACTGAGAAAGTAAGTTTCAGTAAAGTGGTACTCACCTCAACAGCAACTTGGACGCCATCATTTCTTTCAATCAGGGTGCCTCTTTCATTGGCAAATGACCAGTTACCCTGTGCAGGCCATGCGGTGGGTAAGGAATTGGTAGCTGTGTAAGTAAGGTCGCCAATAACTAATTTGAATCCATCAAATTGATCCGCTACATCCAACCCATCTTTAGTAATAGAACTCAAATTCCATGACAACCCGTTGTTAAGGAGTAGTATTTTTTGTTCTTCTTGTGGAGTGAGGGGTGAGGGATCTTCACCCTTTATCGTGCACCCACTCATGAAAGCCAAACAAACGATGAGTATGATTGATATATATTGATTTTGCATAACTATTATTTTTTAAGGATTTTGGTTTGAGAGATGCCAGATTCGTTGGCGACTTGAAGGATGTAGATACCTAATGGTAATGAAGATACATCCAGTTGAATGGCATCTCGAGATGTGCTTTGCATAGCTGACACGGTTTGCCCATGAGCGTTTCTAAGGCTCAGTTGGTTATTAGACCCATTGGGTATAACAGTAAGTGTGTTACTAATCGGGTTAGGATAGAACTTAAATTGCGGTCCTCGCTGTTCGGGTATGCCTGTTACTAATACTATTTCAAATGATTGCTCAACAGGTTCAGCCGAAGCATAGGTGGCGTCACCCGGCTGAGTTGCTTTTATAGTTACCTGTCCTATTGCCTCTAGTGTAAGCG
>JBATLM010000121.1:0-20809 GCA_049289315.1 Cyclobacteriaceae bacterium | reverse complement strand
CCACCCTACCCTCTGCCTTGAAGCCCTATTTTGGGCTAGAACTCATTTCCTATCATAAAGCTTTAGCTCATCATAATTTTACCAAAGCCTGGCGCCATCTTGAGCGCGCACATGTCATCGGGCAGGCTTACCCTTTCGCGCACAGCCATATACACTGGAAGATGTTGCTGTTTGGAATTAAGATTAAAAGCGCTAAAGAAATCGTTGGACAGGTACCAAGACTACTAGTTGGTGGTATAAAATCTTTTGTTGGAAAAATACCGGTTGGCAACACTGGTGGATCGAATATACCACCCTTAAAACCGTTGCCCCTCAGTGAGGATATTAAAAGTATATTCGCGCAAGCGGGATTACAAAATTATGGGGCATAGTCACGACCATCATCACCACCACGACCACGCGGAAGGCAACATCAAGGTAGCTTTCTTTCTCAATCTTGGGTTCACCATCATCGAGATTGTAGGTGGAATACTCACCAACAGTCTGGCTATTCTATCCGATGCCCTTCACGATCTGGGTGACAGTCTGAGTCTCGGGTTATCATGGTATTTTCAAAAAATATCCAAAAAAGGGCGCACACCTGCATTTTCATTTGGTTACAAGCGTTTCTCATTGTTGGGAGCTATCATCAATTCCATTGTGTTAGTGGTAGGCTCAATCATCATATTAACTAAAGCCATTCCACAAATTTTCGCGCCTGAAGAAGTACACGTGCAGGGCATGTTTTACCTGGCTATCCTGGGTATTATTGTGAATGGTGCTGCAGTATTCAGACTGCGTAAAGGCAGCTCGATGAATGAGCGCGTGGTTTCACTTCATCTTCTGGAAGATGTGCTGGGTTGGGTAGCTGTTTTGATTGGTAGTGTGATCATGATGTATGTTGATGCTCCCTTTATTGATCCGCTGTTATCCGTTTTTATTGCACTCTATGTGTTGTTCAATGTGTATAAGAATTTAAAAAAGAGTATGCGCATTATCTTACAAGGTATTCCGGAGGAAGTGAGCATAGAACACATCAGGGAAAAGTTGAAAAACATTCAATCCATTATCAACGTGCATGATTGTCATGTGTGGTCCATGGATGGGAACTACAACGTGCTTACCGTACACCTTGTATTGGACAAGGACTACCAACTGTCGGAACAGGTGGCCATTAAACAACAGGTAAAAGAAATACTAAAAGGTGAGTCCGTCAACCACATCACCATCGAGTTGGAGAACCAGGATGAGCACTGCGAGCTGGTAGATTGCTGACCTAAAACCTACTTCATATTTTGACTTAAGGCAATATCAATCCCAATACAGGGCTCTTTACACCTATTGTTTAGTAAATTAGGCATCACTTGAACTGATTTGCAAAATGAAACGAAGAGAATTCATTAATAAAAGTATAGGCGGAACCGTGTTGGCCTCCACTCTTCCCTTGTCTCAATTGTTTGCCCATGTAAATGAAGTTGCTTCAAAATCTGTAACACAAGATTCCAATTATGATGTTATAGTGCTGGGTGTTGGAAGTATGGGCTCATCTACTTGTTACCATTTGGCAAAGCAAGGTCAGAAGGTGCTGGGACTTGAGCAATTTGATATTCCTCATGAACTGGGATCCTATGCCGGACAAAGTCGTATTATCCGCAAAGCTTATTTCGAACATCCAGATTATGTGCCTTTGCTAGAGCGTGCTTATCAAAACTGGAAGTCACTAGAGAATGAAACTGGTGCTGAACTCTACTACAAAACAGGTTTACTTTATTATGGCAAATCAGACCATGCTTTAATCAAAGGGTTGTGGGAGTCTGCCAACAAATATGCAATTCCAATCAATGAGATTACTGCCGATGAACAAACAGCTCAATTTCCTCAGTTCAAGATTCCGGATGATTATGAACAGTTGATAGAGCCAGACGCAGGATTTGTAACACCTGAACGTGCCGTTCTTCTTTATACTGAAAGGGCTATTCAAAGTGGCGCCTCCATACACACCAAAGAGAAGACATTGGAATGGAAACGCAACGGCAGTGTAATTACGGTAAAGACGGATAAGAAAACTTACCAATGTAAAAAACTGATTATCACAGCTGGGCCTTGGGCTGGCGAGATAGTCACAGGATTGTCAAATAATCTTAAAGTAACCCGACAAATGATTGCATGGGTAAAGCCAAAGAATTGGAAAAAATTTGAGTTGGGTAACTTTCCATGTTGGACCATTGCGGACCATGAAAGACCGGGTATCTATTATGGCTTTCCCATTTTGCCCACTGCTTCATTCGGTGGCCCAATCGGAATGAAGCTTGCGCATCATTATCATGGTGATGTTACCCATCCTAACAAGGTGGATAGGAACCCCACAGCCGAAGATGAATCCAACCTCATCCAAATGCTTAATAAATTCATGCCTGAAGGATATGAATCCACACATGTTATGAAGACATGTTTGTATACCAATACACCTGATGAAAACTTTATTTTAGATTTTGTGCCCGGTCAGGACAAAGATGTAATAATAGCAGCGGGATTCAGTGGTCACGGATTTAAGTTCGCCAGTGTAGTTGGTGAAATTATGGCAGATCTGACTGCGAGAGGAAGTACCACCCAACCTATAGGATTTTTAAACGCCAAACGTTTCAGCTAGTTCTTAATTAAAGCAAAAGACTAACCTCTGCACCATGAGAATACTTTTATTGCTACTATCCATCACCTTCCTTTTGGCAAGTTGCGTTTCTCCGCAACCTTCCGGAAATGAGAAGGAAATATTAGACAGCCTCATTAACTCATACTGGGAGCGGGAAATAAGAACTGGTCGCGCTTACTCTTATCAAAACACTACCTTCCCTGATCATTTATACAAAGGGACAAAAGAGGAGTTTGAAGATGACTCCATTTATTTTTCAAGGCTGTTATTCAAGTTGAAATCATTGGGTCAGAATCAATTAGACAATAAAGCTCTTACGGACTATGACTTAGTGGAATGGATTGCCACCATTCGTCTTGAAGCCACTCAGTACTATGATATCACATTTCCAAACATCACTCCGTATAGCCGTACGTTAGAGGGGCCAGATTTTATACTCAATCATGTCCCCTTCAAATCAGAAGCTGATTTATCCAAATACATAACATTGCTAAAGGATTATGTTCAAAAGCAAAAAGTCGACAAGAGTCGTTTGGTAACACTGGCTTCGAATAGAATTCTTTTGCCAAAGCCAGAAGTAGCATTGGTGATTGAACAACTGAAGGGCTTGGATATGAAAGCGACCTCTCACTCTTATTATGTTTCTTCCACTCGACTTACGCAAATTGATTCTACAAAAGGAATTCTATTCCAGCAGGATATAGAAAATATCTTGAATAACGAGATCATACCTCAATACAATGATTTACGAGAGTACTTAGGCGAGGAGTATATCAAATCAGCACCTGAATCAGTAGGGTTAAGTCAATACCCCGGAGGTAAAGAATACTATCGTCATCTGGTACGATGGCATACTACCACCGACCTTACTCCGGAAGCTATTCATGAATTAGGCAAAGGTCATGTTGCAACCATTTCAAAAAAACTTGATAGCATAAGAATAGCTGTTGGTTATAATGGTTCAATGAAAGACTTCTATCAATTTCTGCGCACCGATAAACGCTTTCTAGCTGCTACCCCTGATGAAGTTGGCAATAGATTAAGGTCACATATTAATAGAATGGACAAGGTAGTTTCAAATCTCATATCACTAAGACCAAAAGCAACAGGTGATGTTCGTAGATTACCTGAAGCATTAGAACCATCCATGACATTTGGATATTATAAAGCACCAACCCCAGAGGATACAGTCGGGGTTTATTTTTATAATGGATCGAAACTGGATCAACGTTCATTGGTAAGTGCCGCAAGCGTGGCGCTTCATGAAATTGAACCAGGTCATCATTGGCAATTCAGCTTACAGATTGAAAATGATTCATTGCATGCGTATAGAAAGAATAGCTTTATTAATGCATTTACTGAGGGCTGGGGTGAGTACGCATCTAATCTTGGGGTAGAGCTAAATCTTTATGATGATCCTTATGACTATTGTGGCCGGTTATTGATGGATATGTTTTTGTCTGTCCGACTCGTTGTTGATACCGGTATGAATTACTTCGGGTGGACACGAGAACAGGCGACTGAGTACATGAGCCTATACCTGATTGAATCACCTACCCAGATAAGTACTGAAACACTCCGCTACAGTTGTGATATTCAAGGTCAGTCATTAGGCTATAAAATAGGAAGCCTTAAGTTGATGGAGCTACGCAACAAATACAAGACTGCACTAGGCGATCAATTCGATGTTGTGAAATTCCATGACACCATTTTACAAACGGGTAGCCTTCCCCTGGAAGTACTTGAGAAAACCTTGGACAGAGCTTTCGGACTGGAAAGCAATTCAGATAAATAATGGTTATCCAAAAACAAAAAAACCGCTTACCCATTGAGTAAGCGGTCTGTTATGAGTCTAAAGCTGTTGTTCTAGTTTTTCCCCTTGATATTGGTATCCTCCAACTTAGGATAAATGAATTCTGGTAACCCTGCTCCTTTCAAAACATCACTGTAGTTATTGACGTCTTCACTGATTATTTTTTCCAGTTCATTTTTAAATACGTTCCACTTTTCAAGGTAATCCTTAGTAGCATCTTTTGTTCCTTCGTTTACAGGCACATTACCATCACCCATGTCGTTCAACAAGATTTTGTACTTCACCAGTAAACGGGCTTCGTACTGATAATTGTTTTGCTGTGTACGCAATTCTTTTTGAAGAATATTCTCAATCCATGCATCAATTTTATCATTGAGTGCTTTACCGCCATCTGTCAAGTCTTTTGATGTAGATTCATCCAAAATAAATTCGAGCTGCTGCTTTACTTTGCGCATATACCTTACTCCTTTAGCCATCTCTGTGGCACCTACTAAAAGAGAAGCCGAAAGCTGGTCACGTTCTACATAAGCTGCAGCCGCTCCAGGTATGCTTTCCTCAATTCTTGGATCAATCTTCACTTCAAAATCCTGCACTTGTGTAAATGTACCTACTTTGAATCTCACCTGGTATTTTCCAGGAGCTGCATCATAAGCGCTTAAGTCACGGTTGGTCATTGTTAATTCTTTGATACAGTCAAACTGACCAATACGCATATTCCAGTTCCAGGCATGTGCTCCAACATTTCTCTGCAATTGTTTTTTCACAAATGCATCGCATTCTGTCTTCGGATTGTGAGTAGACTCAGTATAGACCACACGTCCTGACTGATCAATTATTTCCATTGACATTGGCACATCTTCACCTACTTCTTTATTGAGCACATAAGTTATTTGGGCACCCCTTTTAGGATTGTCTCCCTGATCGCCATTTAAACTAAAGGCTCTTGCTAACGGTGCATAGGGGTCGCGTGGCTTGTAAAGAAAGTATTCCGCATTTGCCACCTTATCAGAAATTTGATGAAGTGGAGACAGGTCATCCAATATCCAAAGTGCTCTTCCTTGTGTTGAAATTATCAGGTCTTTTCTCTTTACGCGCAAGTCTGTAATAGGGACCTGCGGGAGATTATTTTGTAGCGATTGCCAATTGGCTCCATCATCAAAAGAAACAAACAATCCGTTTTCCGTCCCTGCGTATAACAATCCTTTGCGATCCGGATCTTCTCTTACCGAACGTGCAAACGTGTTGTTAGGAATACCATTTACAATCTTAGTCCAAGACTTACCATAATTTTTAGTCTTGTAGATATGAGGGGTAAAGTCATTCATCTTATACCCTGCTACCGCTATATAGGCCGAGGCTGGATCATGCGGAGAAGGCTCTACCACATTGATGATGGCTTCGTTCAATCCTTTAGGTGTAACGTTTGTCCACGTTTTAGCACCGTCCTGCGTGACGTGCACCAATCCATCATCCGATCCTACCCAAATCACACCTTCTTTCAACAATGATTCTTCGATATTGAATACGTTGTTGTAACTCTCTGCTGTGATTTGTTCATTAGAGATGGGCTTACCCCCTTTGCCCTGATGGGCTTTGTCGTTGCGTGTCAGGTCTTGACTCATCTCTTGCCAGGTTACACCTCGGTCAACAGACTTCATTACAAACTGAGAACCATAATAAATCACATTAGGGTTATGTGGGGAAACCAATACTGGTCCGTTCCAGTTGGCACGGTATCTCAAATTCTTAGGTTGCTCACCACTTACCTGTTCAGGGAAGGGACGCACCATGCGGGTATTGTCAATTTTGCTATCCCACTCCACAAAATTTCCTGCGAAGTAGGTAGAATATATAAACCGCGGGTTGTTGGCATCGAAGGCTACGGTAGATGATTCACCTGCACGTACTTCATTCCAGTGCATTCGACCAATACCTTGATCCTGAGAGGTGCTGTTGATCGCAATCGTTGTATTGTCCTGCTGACCTGAATAGATGCGGTATGGATATTGGTTGTCAGTGATCACTCGATAGAATTGCCCGGTAGGTTGGTTCATTAGTGTAGACCAGGTTTCACCGCCATTATAGGTAACAGCACTACCTCCGTCATTGGAATTAATCATGTTGTTACTGTCGTCAGGATTGATCCACATATCATGGTGATCGGGATGGCTACCTCGTACGCCCGTAAAAGTTTTACCACCATCAATTGACTTCATGGCAGAGCTGTTCATAACCCACAATTCATCTTCATCATTGGGATCAGCGATGATGTGCATATAATACCATGCACGTGCATAGGTGGTTGGATCGTTGGTAGTTTGCTTGAATGACTCTCCTCCATCGTCAGAGCGGTAGACACCACCTTTTGCACCTAATGCTTCTATGGCTATGTAAACTATCTTTGGGTTAGCGGGTGAAATAGAAATTCCCATTTTACCTTTCAGGTCAGGCAGGCCTTTTGTAATTTCTTTCCATGTTGTTCCTCCGTCCGTTGTTTTATACACACGACTGCCCGGGCCACCACTTTGCACTACCCATGGCTTACGGTTAAAGTCCCATGATGTCGCCATCATGATATCAGGATTAGATGCGTCAACAGAAAGGTCTCCTATTCCTGAATTTTCATTTACATAGAGAATCTTTTTAAAAGTAGAGCCTCCATCTTCAGACAAATAAATACCGCGCTCCTCATTAGGTCCCCATCGGTTTCCTTGTGCAGCTACATATACTTTGTTTGGGTTTTTAGGGTGTACAAACACACGACTAATATGCCTAGTAGCAGCAAGTCCCATGTGCTTCCAAGTAGCCCCTGCATCTGTGGATTTATAAAGGCCATCACCATGTGATGTTTTTACACCGCGTACCGGAGCTTCACCTGTACCTACGAAAACAATATTTGGATCGGAAGGTGCAACGGTAACATCTCCAATTCCTCCGGTGTTGATATAACCGTCAGAAATATTATTCCATGTATTTCCACCATCAGTGGTTTTCCAAACGCCACCACCGGTGGTACCCATGTAGTAGGTAAAAATATCCCCAGCTACTCCCGTAGAAGTGGTAGATCGGCCACCCCGGAACGGCCCGATATTGCGGTACGTTAAGCTTTGGTACAGTTTGGTGTCAATTGTGTTTACAGCTGCCTTGTTTTGTCCGAAAGAAAGGGAACAAATACAAAGACTGAGTAAGGTAAGCAGGGCTCTGTTCATCATAGTTAAGGTGTTTGTCGATGCTTTTAATTGGCTAAGCCAATGATTTAATTCAACCTGAAAAGTAGGCAAACCAGTGCAATCCGGAATTGGGTTTTATTTGGGTGGTGAATAGATGGATTATTACCCCCGGTATCAAAAGCAGATAATATTACACCTTTTGCCAGCCTGATAAGGTTTGAATGCAAACGGCAACCAGTTTCACTAAGTCATCTACGTCTACCCATTCATTAGGTCCGTAAAAATTACCTCCAAGTGACCCAATACCATAGGCAGGCACATTAAGCAAACGAATGGGGTAACGGATATCACCTGCATAATGATTAGGATAAGCATCGGGAGCACGGCCTGTAATATCAGTGATCGATTGACGTAACACTTTACTCACTGGTGCATCCCAACTGGCTGCTCCTGGGTTGGTGCGATATGCTATAGTTTTCAATTCTACCTTATAGGTTTTCTCAGTAGCAGGTAATGCTTTCACATAAGCATCAATAGCTTGGCGCGCTCTTGTTACCAAATCCCCCCATGTATTCTTACCTTCAAACTTCAATCTAAAGGTAACAGTAGCTTTATCAGCAACTGAGCCTATCCGATCTCCACCATTCAAAATACCTATATTGACCAATACATTTCTAAACACGGTGTTGCGCAGATGATCAATTATTTGCCAGCAGGTGTCCACGGCATTGCCACCGTCAGTCCATTCGGCTGAATCTATACTGTTGATCTCCATCTGCTCCCCACGCCAGCCTTCCACAGTCATTTCAAGATCAACAATTCCTTGCACCGCATTCTTTATGTCTTCGAGGCCACGCCCTGTTTCAGCAGGATGCACATACAACACGGCACCAAAGTTGTGATTCGTTTTACTTATCCTTTCAAAAATAGGGAGACTACCGCGGCTACCACCGCCTTTGCCATGCAGGCTCATCACTACGGGCAATGCTTCACCCGCTTTGGAGAGGGCTGCGGCTGCCACCAGCATGGCGGCTACTCCAGCTTTATCATCAGACGTACCTAGCCCATATAATTTGTTACCGACCAGCTTCGGTTCGTAAGGATCTGTCTCCCATCCTTCATAAACCGCTTCTGTATCGATGTGGGCAAACATAGCAAACTGCTTGCCTTTGCTGTTAGTTGGCCATCCTACCACATTGGTAAAAGGTCCGTCACCAGCAGGACTGGGTGGCATAAATTCAGGATGTTGCTCGTATTTGCTGGGCTGATCGTTACTCTCCTCAATGCGATAAGGAAGTTTTTCAAGGTACTTCTTCACTACATTTTGTGCATCTGCAGCCGACTCTCCTGAAAGGCTTTTTACGCGCACCATGTCGGTGAGCAAGGTCAGCAACTCCTCACGATGACGCTCTGCCATCTTCAATGCTTTATTGGACGGAGCTCCTTGTACAAAACCAGGTAATGCAGTAGCCATTGCAAGCGCACTGGTACTTCCAATAAATTTTCTGCGAGATATTCCTTTCCTATTGTCCATACTTTATAATTCAATGTCTTGACTTTAGTTTGTAATAATAAATAGAAACTACCTTAATGTGGTCTCCTTTTATAAAAAGATAGTCAACAATCGATATGGTGCAAATACCAGATACTTCTGAGGATAATTTCAGTATTATCCCCTGAACAAGAAAAATAAAAGCTCAATTATCAAAGGTGAATTGAAAGTTAAAGGTTACTCGGATCGAAGGCTCTTGACCGGGTTTACGATCGCTGCTTTAATGCTTTGGTAGCTAACGGTAACAATTGAAATAACAATAGCCAACAAAGCGGCAATGGCCAACGTAAACCAACTGATCTCTATACGATAAGAGAAGTCTTGCAGCCATTGATTCATGGCATACCAACTTAAAGGGAGCGCCACAACAATAGCAACCATAACAAGCTTTAGGAAGTCAATAGAAAGCTGATAAGTAATGGTGCGCACGCTTGCGCCTAATACTTTCTTAATGCCGATTTCCTTGGTTCTTTTTTCAGCATTAAAAGCAGCAAGACCAAACAAACCAAGGCAGGCGATAAAAATGGAAAGTGTAGTAAACACGATAAAGATACTTCCCAGTCGGAGTTCTGCCCGATAAATATCGTTGAAAGATTCATCCATAAAATAATAACTAAAAGGCTGGCCCGGAGCAACATCTTTCCATTGACTTTCAATGGAAGAGATAGTTCCGGGAAAATCTCCAGCGCTCATTTTAACAATCATTTTGGCTGGCTTTCCTCCGAGTATAAGGCTTAAACCATCAATACTGTTTCTTAATGTTTCAAAATGAAAATTCCTAATCACCCCTACAACAGTGAGATAATGCATATTTTCCTTATCCTCACGATGGAAATCACTGCTCATGCGCATACCAATTGCCTTCTCAGGTGTTACGCCCAGCATAGCTACAACAGATTCATTAATGATCATTCCACTTGAGTCCGCTCCAAATGATCTGCTAAAATCTCGTCCCGCAATCAATTGAAGATTTAAGGTTTTCAAATAATCATAGTCGATATTCCACTCTTCAATAATCAGCGCCTTCTCTGATTCAAATTTCCCTTCTTCCATAGACCCTTCAGCAAAATAAGTAGTGCCTCCCCGCTTTGAGGGCGTAGGAAGATAACTGCTCAATGAAACACTTTCTACATTCCCTATCTGAAGTACTCCATTTTTAAAAGCTTCCATTTGATTTCCTGCTGCATAGATATCGTCTACAATCAGCACCTGATCCTTTTGAAAACCAAGGTCTTTTCCTCTGATAAAATTAACTTGTTGAAAAACGACAAGCGTGCTCACAATTAAAAAGACAGAAATCGAAAATTGAAAGATGACCAATGCATTTCTTATTCTACCTCCGCCAATACTGCCAAGCGACCCCTTGAGAACATGGGAAGGAATAAACCTTGACATAAAAAATGCCGGATAACTACCTGAAAATAGTCCAAGCACAAAGGTGGCACCTATCAAAAATATCCAAAAGAAAGGGTTACCAAATGGAATAGAAATGGATTTCCCAGACAATTGATTAAACAAAGGCATCATAATACTGGCAATTAAAATGGCCAGCCACAGTGACAGGAATGAAATCAAGGAAGACTCAGTTAAAAATTGCCTGATCAATCCCCATCTGTTAGAACCTAACGTTTTTCTAATGCCTACCTCCTTTGCTCTTTTCAATGACTGTGCAGTAGACAAGTTCATAAAGTTGACAGCAGCGAGCAGCAAAAGAAAGCATCCAATAAAGGACATGATGTACACATTTTGAACATCACTGTTAGCGCTGAACTCTCCTTCTCTATCTGATGAGTACAAATGGATGTCTGTCAGAGCAGTAGTATTGAATCTCATAAAATTTCCAGTCTCCTCATCTGAGGCCCTGGAACTTTCGATGGTCAGTCCCGGAACAAATGTCATCGCCCATGGAATCAAGTATCTTTCCTTTACCGTATCCAGAAATGTATTAAGGTCCTCAACCTGTGTGTTTGGTTTAATCTTAACAAAAGTTGGGAAATACCACGTGTTCCATGCCGTTGTGTGCTCATCATCATAGCTGGACATAGAGATAAATACACCATGGTTTCTTAAAAAAGAGTTGGTGGGTAAATCCGCCAGTACTCCAGTTACTACATAGACTTCCTCATTATCCAACAATAAGCTTTGCCCAATGGCATTTTCTTCTCCAAAGTGTTTTTTGGCAACAGAAGTAGTTAACACCAGGCTTTTGGCGTTTTTCAATGCCGTCTTCCTATTTCCTTCCAACAGCTCCAGCCCAAACATGTCGAAGAAGGCCGAATCCGCTCCAGTTACATAAGCTTCTTTTACATTAAGTGTTGCATTCGGTTTTCGCATAAGCACACTACTCACTAACCTAAAGCGTGTGATTAATTCTACTTGTGGACAGTCTTGAACCAAAATACCTGCCATCGGTCCTGGTGCTGTGGCATACTGACTGTATTCACCTTTGGTTTGGTTGTCGATATTGACTCGGTATATTCTATCCGCATCTCTGAACATCCTGTCGAAACTCAATTCATCATAAATGAACAATGCAATGAGCAACCCACCCGCCATGCCGATGGCAAGGCCAAAGGTGTTGAGAAAAGTAAAAAAGGGCTGCTTGGTAAAATTTCTTAATCCGATACGAATATAATTGTTGAGCATACTCAAATGGGGAAAGGTGTAACTCGGTTGTATATTTTGAAACTCTTCATGGGCTACTGATGGAATCTCTCCAAACTCTTTCACTGCCATATCAAAAGCTTCTTGTTCAGTACGGCCGTTGGAGAGGAGATCTTCAATATGGTCTCGTAAATGGAGTTCCATTTCACGTATGCCACCATGATTAAAGGCCTTGTGCTTTCTAAAAAGTCTAAGCCAATTCTTTATTGCATCTTCCAGATTAAACATATCAAATGGTGTTGGATGGATTGATTTCCCAGACTTCGTTCAGAACGGCATTCACCTGTTGCCATTGCTCCTTCTCTACCAGCAATGCTGCCTTGCCCTCATCGGTAATTTCATAATACTTTCTTGGCTTAGTATCATTTTCCATGGCCCAGTTAGATTTGATCAACCCTTCTTTCTCCAAGCGATGCAACACCGGGTAGAGCATTCCATCTGAATACTTCATTTTGCCATCTGATATTTCCTTTATTTTCTTAATTATCAGGTAGCCGTAGCTATTCCCTTGTTTCAGAATGCCCAAAATGATCGGCTTTGTGGATGCAGCTGTAAGGTTCTTAGATATCATAAGCTTAATGGCTTTTAACTATTCTATGCAATGTAATAATTCTATATACATAGAATACCAAAGTATAACGGAGTGTTCAGTAAATGGTTGTCACCCAGGTTAATTTTAATGGATAACTACACGCTAAAAGGTCTATTTGTGGTTAACGATTAATTGCAATTGCTAGCTCTATATAACTATATATCAAATAGTTATATAGAACATTAGATAATATTTTCAAGGTAAAAATTTATTCGATTTAGTATAAAGTGAAATTAAAATCGCAGGATAATCCGTCTAACTCCTTCCGATAACCGTAGGAATCAAAGATGCACTACCTGATCACACTATTATATTCCTCCTTATACCTACTAACCCAGGTACAGCCAGTAGCAATCTCTACTGAGGAGCAAAAAGAGGATATTAATGTATTACACACCAACCTTGAAAAGTACCACCCTGGCCTTTACCGCTATACAACAAAAGATTCTATTGATTTAGCATTTAGTAGGGCCAAAACACGTATCACGAGCCAGCCCTTAGCGTGTTTCTATGCTGAGATTACTCAATTACTAAGCAAGGTGCGATGTGGACATACAAGAAGCTACTCACCTGTAGCTATGGATGAAGCCTTTACACAAAATGAACTCTTTTTTCCTGCTTCAATAAAATACCTCGATGGGAAAGTATACATCAATGAAGTTTTTATGCCCAAGACTCAATTGCGTACGGGAGTTGAAGTTGTAGCTATCAATGATAGATCAATAGAAGAGATCAACTTCATCCTATTTTCACACCTTCCATCAGATGGATTTATCACTACGGGTAAACGCAAAATGATCGAACGTAGATTCAGCCTGTATTATCAATTGTACGTTGACAGCGGAACGAAGGAATATGAATTACAACTCAGAAACTTAAATGGAGAACTACAATGTATCACCATTGCAGGCACTAGCTGGGATCAACTTGAGCCGACACAGAATAAACAATTGCCCTTGTCAATTTCTTTCCACTCCGATTACGCACTTCTCGATATCAGAACTTTTGATAGTAGAACGATCAGTCAATCAGAGCAAGATTATTATGATTTTCTTGAAAGTAGTTTTAGTGAATTGAAACAGAAGAATGTAAAAAACCTGATCATGGACTTGCGGGGCAACGGTGGTGGTGATGACAACTACGGGGCCACTTTGGTTTCTTATTTTGCTAAAGACAGTTTTAGGTATTTCGAGCACATTGAAGTAACTGACAATTATGATGGCTATGGTAAAGTAAATCTTAAAAACGGAAGACGTTTGATGACGAGTCATAAGGGGCTGGACGTTTGGCAACCGCAGGCCAATGGTTTCACGGGTAATGTCTACGTACTTATCGATGGGTTTAGTTTCTCTACATGTGCCGATGTAGCCACTGTAATGCATCATCACCAACTGGCCACTTTTATTGGGGAAGAAACAGGAGGTGGATACGATGGGAACACCAGTGGTAATTCAAAAAGTTTGGTTCTTCCTAACTCTGGAATAAGAATTAACGTTCCTATGTGGAAATACACGACCGCCAATATCGGTCATCCCTATCATGGTCGTGGTGTTATGCCAGATTATCCTGTTGAACAAACAAGGAAGGAACTTCTTGAGAACAAAGACGCTGTAATGGCAAAGGCACTACAGTTAATGCAACACCCTTAAATTACCCTTTCATCCAACCATTGGCGGTCGCCTTCTTCGAAAGCCAGACGAGGTAAACAGCAATAACCGCAATCATAATGGGCATTACCATTCCACCAGGTCCATATACCTCAATCGATTTACTCATAAAAAAAGAGTGAAACATCTGAACTGCTATACCTACTAATGAGATGATAAGGATCGGTGTGGCCAGCTTCCTTCTCAATAACAAAAGCATACTCCCCAGTGTACCGCCCCATACCGCCAAAGCAAAAGCACCTGTTGCCCAGGATGGTGTAGATTCATAAAGCATTCTTTCATTTTCAGGTAGCGCCTGCATGGCTTCCGGACTCATGGTGACTTGTGCGACATAAGCCATCACTCCCATTAAATTCCATATCACTGCAATACCACAGACAATCCAGTACCAGGCAGCAGGTTTGTTTGTTGTTGAAGTCATTAGTTTGGTGGTTGGTGCTTATGCAACTTAAGAAATTAATGCTGGGCGGACAATTCGTATTGTGCAAACACACCAAGTTGTGACCCTACCCTATTTTCAATATCTTTCTGTTTGTCAACCACCAAAATCAAATGAAAAGGTTAGTCTATCTCATTATTACTGTCTCATTTATTGGATGCAATCAAAAACCTACAACTTCTGATAGCACTAAGCCAATCTCCAATGAAAGTCTTGTGCATTGGAACGAAGTGGACACGATCGAGATACGAGCATTCAACAGTGATCTTGAAATTGGAAAACCCACTTTGGATATTGGCGTTTATTTCCCTTCTAACTTTGACCTTGCCTTTGATAAAGTGACGCTAGATCAAATGATGACCAGCATCAAGGCTGCCAAAGAAATTTATGAACCAACAGGTGTTCAAATCAATTTACTGTGGGTTAAAACCGGAGAAATGGATCCACGCTACTTATCTATTCAAGCCAATGAGGTGCCTGGTATTCCACAAACAGAATACGTAAACATGTACGAGCACAGTAAAAGGCATCCTTCTGAACTCACTCCAATTGCCTTGGATGCTTTCAATAGTATCATTGAACCGTATGAACATAATTCCAAAACCATTTACCTCATTGCTCTGCAAGATGTTTTTTATCCTTTCCTTGAAGTTTCTGAAGGCCGTAACTGGACCATGAAAACGGTGAGAACTGGTGGCTTGTCATTTCCTACTTATTCATATGTCAATACAATACCAGAACCCTACAGAGGTGTAATAACCATCACCAACCTCCAACGCCCTGATCGGTTAAGAAGTACAGTGGCTCATGAAATTGGTCATAAAGTGATGAATGTAAGCCATGAATATAAAAGCACTGATCCCGGTCATGAAATCTATGCCGAAGGTGGACTTATGTTATACGGAGATGGTGAGGACATTCCATCTGGTGAAGAGGGCCGATGGCATTTGGAACGTCTTCACCTCTCTCCTTTTCTTTATCAACTTAATGACCAGGGAGAAAAAATTTGGAATGAAGAATACAAAGAAGGTGGTCACTACTATGATCCACTCTATGGAGATAAGGTGATACGTTTCAAAGGCAAAGCAGAGATAGATCCGGATTGGTAATTGGTATTTAGTCACCTAGCTAATCCTGCTATTTCAATATTCATTTAAATAATAAATCAGGCATAGGGGTACAATTCCACTTGATTGTCATAAGGGCAAAACAACCAAATACCCTTTTTATGAAATCGAGAATTGCTGTAATAATTATCATTCTAGCTCATTTATTAGCCTTTTCTTCCTTTGCCCAACAGATTAACCAAACCATAAGAGGCACTATCGTAGACCAGGATAGTCAGATGCCTCTCATTGGGGCTACCGTTGTCGTAGTTGGCTCCGATCCTATTTTAGGGGCCGCTACTGATTATGATGGTAATTTTCGTATCGATAAAGTGGCTATAGGAAGGGTAACGCTAAAAATAACTTCCATTGGATACGAGGACAAAACCATCCCTAATTTATTGATCAGTTCTGCCAAAGAGGAAATTCTCAATATTGCATTGTTGGAATCTGTCAACACGCTGGAAGAGATTGTTATCAAAGCCACCGTTCCTCAAGGAGAAGCACTTAACGAAATGGCCATCATAAGCGCACACACTTTTTCTGTAGAAGAAACACAACGCTATGCTGGTTCTTTTGACGACCCAGCCAGAATGGTGTCTGCCTTTGCCGGTGTGAGTGGAAATGCGGAAGGAAACAATGACATCATCGTTCGCGGAAATTCATCTAAAGGAATTTTATGGAGACTGGAAGGAATAGCCATCCCCAACCCTAATCACTTTGCGGGTGAAGGATCAACTGGAGGACCAATCAATGCTTTGAGCAGTAAGATGTTGAGCAACTCTGATTTTTTCACTGGGGCTTTTGCTCCCGAGTATGGAGATGCCACTTCTGGTGTCTTTGATATGAAACTAAAAAATGGCAACAACGAGAACAAAGAATATACTGCTGCCTTTAGCACCCTTGGCTTGGACATGACTGCCGAAGGACCTTTCCAGGAAGGCGGTCGTGCTTCCTACATTGCCAATTATAGATACTCTGCACTCGACTTATTGGATCGTGCAGGTCTTGTTGACTTTGGTGGTGTACCACGCTATCAGGACTTGTCTTTTAAAGTTCGTCTTCCAATTAATAGTAAACACAATCTTTCTCTGTTTGGCCTGGGGGGATCAAGTAGCATCGATACAGAAGAGACTGATGAAAAAGACGAGAACCTGATTACAGGAAAATTTAATGGTACGAACAAGCTGGGTGTATTGGGTCTCACCCATACTTTCCAAATGAATGATAATATCTACTTCAAAAGTGCGCTTGCTGCAACAGGCACTGAGAACAGATTTCGCTATGCCATACCTGATGATGGCAGCCAGTTTTACACTGTTGAAGATGGATCTATATCGAAGTCATCGTTGATTGGCTCTACGTCATTCAATTACAAGTTGAATGCAAAACATAAAATTGAAGCTGGAATCATCTACACGGGATTAGGATTTAATATGAATGTTGATTCATGGGATGATGATACAGATGTGCTCACTAACCACTTATTGGATAAGGGCAACTCCTCCACTTTTCAAACCTATGCAAGCTGGAAATACAGGATCAATGAAGAGTTTACCATGATCAATGGTTTGCATTATCTGCGCTTTGCATTGAATGGCAATTACTCTATCGAACCAAGAATGGCATTGAAATGGCAGTTCAATGAAAAGCAATCCTTCAATGTGGGAGCTGGAATTCACAGCAAGTTGGATATCGTATCTACTTACCTGGCCAAAAACTATGCAAATGATGGCTCCTTTACACAGCCTAATAAAGACCTTGAAATCACTAAGGCTGCCCACTTTGTTCTGGGATATGATAATCAAATTACTTCGAACACCCATCTTAAAATAGAAACTTACTACCAACATCTATATGATGTACCCGTTGAAGATTCAGACCTCACCGCCTTCTCTTTGCTGAACCAAACAGAAGGGTACACATCAAGGCAACTGGTGAACGATGGGAAAGGAAGAAACTATGGAGTAGAGTTGACTGCTGAGCGTTACCTTCATAATGGATTATATTACATGAGCACTTTATCACTGTTCCGCTCTCTGTACACCACCAAAGCCGGTGTTGAGAGAAAGTCAGCATTTGATAATAACTATGTGGCCAACCTGATCGGTGGAAAAGAATTCAGCGTAGGCGCACCTTCCAAGAATAAAGTTTTCTTTGTTAATACCAAGGTTGCCCTCATCGGTGGTCAACGATACTCTCCCATTGATTTGGATGCATCCATCGCGGCCAATAGAGAAATTACAGATGAACTAAACCCCTTCTCTAAAAAGGGTGACGACATCTTCCGTGCTGACTTTTCAATTGGATTGAGGAGAAACAAATCCAAGACAACCACGGAGCTAAAACTGGATATTCAAAACGTGCTCAACAACCAAACGGTATTGGATGAGTACTACATTCGCGCTTCTCAGTCCATCTATGAGGGCAAACAACTGGGAATGCTACCCACATTAAGCTATAAAATCAGTTTCTAGCTAGAAAAACCTGCTAATGAGGGGCGGTTCTCCTGACTTAATATCCACCAAGGCTTAAGTAGGATGACCGCCCTTCAGGCTATATGGCAGGCCATAACTTGAAGTGTTTCAATTGGGGGTACTTTGGGATAGATTCCATCTAATACCCAAACACAATCAAATATGATTCAACATTCACTACACTTTAAGAAATCCCTCATAGGCCTATTCCTTTTGCTGGGTACCCTCCTTCCTCATTTCATTAAGGCACAGGATCTTCAATCGCCAGAACAGTACTTTGGCTTTAAGATGGGAGCCGACCGCAAACTGGCCCATTGGGATGATCTGGTGAAATATTATAACCAATTAGGTGACGCCAGTCCAAGGATGAAGGTAGTAAACATGGGCAAAACCACTTTAGGGAATCCCTTTTTGGCGCTGTATATCTCCTCACCTGAAAATCTCGCGAAACTGGAAGATTACAAAAAAATGAATTCTCGCCTGAGCGACCCGAGAGGCGTTCCTCAAAGTGAAATCGATCAAATCATAGCCAACGGAAAAGCCGTAATTGTACAGTCTTTTGGATTGCACTCTTCTGAAGTAGCTGCTGCACAGACTGCCGCTGAGTTTACCCATGATATGCTCACTCGTAACGATAGTGAAATGGCGAGAATCTTAGATAATGTTATTACCATCGTTATTCCTTGCTTCAATCCAGATGGGGAAATCATGATTACAGAATGGTACAGAAAAAATGTAGGCACTGCATACGAAGGCAACTCCATGCCGTATTTGTATCATCATTATATAGGCCACGACAACAACCGTGATGCGTATATGCAAAACACTGCAGAATCAGTGTATGGTGCAAAAATAATGTTTAAAGAATGGATGCCGCAGGCCTATGTAGATCATCACCAGATGGGTGCTTATGGAGCCAGAATGTATGTACCGCCTTACGCAGAACCTATTCGCCCTGATGGAGATCCATTAGTATGGAGAGAAATGTCATGGTATGGAGCGCACATCGCTTATAAAGAAGAGGAGAATAATAAGGCCGGTATTGTAAACGCAGCCATCTATTCCGGATGGGGGCATTTTGGCTTTCACTGGATCACTCCTTTCCACAACATAGCAGGTATGCTTACTGAATCTGCAAGTGCACGATTGGCTACACCTCTTTATGTTCATCCCGATCAATTGGAAGGCAACATTCACGGAATGCCGAAATACGAAACACAAACTTCCTTTCCTAACCCTTGGCCAGGAGGATGGTGGCGTGTGCGTGACATCGTGGAGCAACAAAAGATTGCAGCATTGGCCATTGCCGATATAGCAGCACGCAATAAAGAAACAGTACTTAAAAATGCTTACCTCAAAGCCACCCGCCAAACACAACGTGGAGCTGAGGCTGAGGTAAAAGCCTACATCATTCCTGCAGAACAACACGATGCACTCACCGCAAATAAGCTGGTGAATGTTTTACTAGGTCAGGGTGTGGAAGTAAAACGTACCAGTGCTGAGTTAAAGCATGAGGGCAAAGTATACGGAGCAGGTTCTTATGTAGTTACCATGGCCCAACCTAAGCAAGGCGTTATCCGCTGGTTGCTGGGTCGCACGTTCTATCCTGATAACGATTATACCCGCGATAGGAACAACGATCCCATCAGACCTTATGATATGTCTACCGACAACGTAGCCGAATATATGGGTGTTCGTGTAGAGACTGCCCACACCAGCTTGGAGGGAAATTATCCAGTAGTCACTGAAACATTAAACCCGGCAGGAACAGTTGCAAAAGGAACCAACGGACATGTAATGGATGGCTCAAGCAATGATAGTTTTAGGGCCTTAAACTTACTTTGGAAGAACAAAGTAACAGTGAGACGAGTGACCAAAGCAGGCAATGGCCTTCGGGCTGGTGACTTTATTGTTCCATCAATATCTCCAAATCTATCTGATTTGATTGCAAAACAAACCGGAGTAAACTTTAGGGCATTGGATACTGATGCCTCCGGACAATCAAAAGAAGTGGCACCACAACGCATCGCTTTGTTCCAAAGATACCTTGGTGGTAACATGGATGAAGGTTGGACGCGCTTGCTTCTTGAGAAATTTGAATTCCCTTACACCACTTTAATGGACAAGGAATTGAAAGCAGGTGAACTCAATAAGAAGTACGATGTGATCATTCTACCTGACGACAATATCACCTACATGACCGGAGAGGGTTTTGGTGACTTTTCGAGAAACAACCCGAATGAATTTCCACCTGAATATAGAAGTGGATTTGGTCAACAAGGGGTAACTGCACTTAAAGACTTTGTGGAAAAAGGTGGTGTACTCCTTACCTTTGGTCAGGCCGGTGAATTACCGATCGAAAAATTCAAACTGCCTATTCGCAACGTAGTGAAAGGAGTTCCAACTCAGAAGTTCTGGTCACCGGGATCAACACTGAGAATGAATTTCGATAATTCCAATCCGTTGGCTTACGGTATGCCCGATTCAGGTTACGGATTGTTTACTGGTGGAAATGATGTGTACGAAGTAATTCCTTCTGAACGCAATCATACTGTTGAACGCATCATCACTTATCCTAAGAGAGATATTTTACAAAGTGGATGGTTACTGGGTGAGGATGTAATTGCAGAAAAAGCAGCAATGGTTTCCGTAGGAATGGGAAAAGGAAAAGTAGTTATGATTGGATTCAGGCCTCAGCAC